>DASXOU010000198.1:0-9637 GCA_036494045.1 Polyangia bacterium
GCCTTGACCAGCGCGACGTAGGGCGCCTGATCGGCGGCCGTCCACAGGTGCTCGTAGTCGAGCTCGATGCCATCGTAGCCGTGCTGGACGACGAGGTCGGTCACAGCCTGCGCGTGCTGCGCGATCGCGGTCGGCGACGACATCGCGTTGCGGATGAACGACACGTCGTCGGCATCCATCAGCGGGATCACCTTGATCGAATGCGACTTCGCCGTCGACATGATGTCGGCGTCGTCGGCCATCGAGAGCACGCGGATGCTGCTGTCGGTGTTGAGCGTGCCCCACTTCGGGTGGATGGCGTCGAAGTAATCGGGGTTGGCGAGGAACGCGGCCTTGCCGGCGTCGAAGGTGTCGGCGCCGATCCAGCCGCAGCGCTTGTGCTGCGCGTGCGGCGCGCTCGGGGCCGTCGGCGCGGCCGGCGCCGGCGTCGGCGTGGTGGTGCCGCTCGACGCGCCGTTGCCGCCGGTGTCGCCGGTCGCCGTCGCGGCCGACGGCGAAGGCGTGGCGCTCGAGCCGCCGCCGCCGCAACCGACGGTGACGAGCGCGGCGCACGCGACGAAGGCGAACGAGCGGGCGAACGAATGAGCCAGCGTGGAAGACGAGAGGTTCATGGCGCCGGCCTCTGAGCAAGCGACACGCCAATGCACATCGCCGGCAAATCCGGCACATGTGACGCGAAAAATGTAGCGGCGCAGCTACACGCCGTGCCGTCGCTGTAGCTTCATCGACGCAGCCCTCGCTCGACGGGCAAGCGAGCGACCGTCACGCGCGCGTGCGAACGCTGGACGCGGAGGTCACGGCGCGGGCGCGTCGGGCGGCAGCTTGACGGCGGTGCGCGGAATCCACGCGTCGCCGAGGGGACAGGCGACGCCGGGCGCGGCGACGATCTCGACCCAATCGTCCTTGGCGCGATAGCGGATCTTGAGCTTGCTGCCGTCGACGACCTTGGCCCACGGTCCGAGATAGCGCGCAGCGAACACTTGCGCGCCGGCGGTGACGGGCGCGGCCACGACCTTCTCGTTGTCGCCCACGCGCAACGGCTCGCACGCGCCCGCCGCGAGGTTCGCCGGCGCGGTCAGATCGCCGAGCCGCTCGTGGCGCACGCCCTCCTCGACGAGCTCCTCGCGCTTGACCCAGCCGTGCAGCGTCGTGCCGTCGGGCCAGCGCGTGGTCACGCGCATCCAGTCGCCCTCTTCCTCGATGCGCTTGAGCTCGAGCGCGCTGGCGTCGTCGACGGCGACTTCGATCTCCGCGCCGCGGCCGCCGGGCGCGCTGCGAAAATGGAGCGTCGACGACTTGGCGACGAAGCGCGGCGCGACGCTGCCTTCGTCGGGCGCGAAAGCAGGCGGGGCCACGTCGTCGAGCGTGAGCGCGTCGCACGGCAGGGTGAGGCCGCGCAGCTCGATGCCGGTCAGGCGCACGGCCGCGTCGACGAGCTTGGCGCGCACGTTGGCGTGCAGCGTCAGCTTCTCGCGCGCGGCCGCCAGGTGCACCATGCCGCTCAAGTCGTCGGTGCCGCGCTTCGTGCGCGCCGGGATGGCGTCGTTGCCGAGGTGCGCGTCGAAGGCGAGCGCGCCCTTGACGTGCACGGTGGCCGGCGTCTCGAGCCCGCCCGGCTCGACGGCGATCGGCATGCCCTCGATGCGCAGCTTGAACGGCGACGCCTCTTTCGGCGCCACCTCGACGGTGAGCGGCGGCGCCTTCTTGGCGGCGATGGCGCAGGTGCCGCGCGCCTGCGCAACACCGCCGCACACAAGCGAAATCGCGATTGCCGGCACAACGCGCATGGGCGCGGGCATAATAACCCCATCGACCGCGCGGGCAAAGGGAGCGACGTGATCACCGATCTGCCGCCATCGAATCGTTCGGCGCGCGAGCTGGTGGCGCGCGAGGTCGCCGCCTTCGTCGGCGCGTCGCTGCTCTATCCGTTCGGGCTCGGCCGACGGCGCACGCGCCCGACGGCGCGCAAGGCGGAGCAGCGCACCATCGTGCTCGTGCACGGCTACCTCGCCAATCGCTCGACGCTGTTGCCGCTGCACGCGTACTTGAAGCTGCGCGGCATCGGCCCGGTCTTGTCGTTCGACTACGCGAGCTCCGAAGGCATCGAGCGATCGGCGCGCGCGCTGCGCGAGTTCTGCCGCCGCCACGTGCGCGGCGGACGCATCGACCTCGTGTGCCATTCGCTCGGCGGCGTGGTCGCGCGCTCGTGGCTGCAGGAGCTCGGCGGCGCGCGGCGCGTCGATCGCTGCATCACGCTGTCGTCGCCGCATCGCGGGACCTACGGCGCCTATTGGATCGCCGGGCGCGTCGGGCGCGAGCTGCGGCCCGATTCGCCGATCATCCAGCGGCTCGAAGGATCGCGCGCGGCGGCCGAGCGCGTGAAGTTCACGTCGATCGTGGCCGGCTCGGACAACATCGTCTTTCCGCGCGTGTTCGCCTCGCACGAGGAGCTCGTGCACGTTCCCGACGTCGGGCACGTGGGCATGCTGTTCTCGCCGCGCGTCTTGCGCGCCGTCGCCGATCGCCTATAGCCTGTAGCGAGTGCAATTTCGCGTCGGAGCGATCGCGCTCTTGCTGCTCTCGTGCGCGGGGATCGCGCGCGCGCAGCTCGAGAGGGTTCCGCCGAAATTCACGCCGCCCATTTTGCAGTCGCGCGTCGAGGCGCCCTACCCTGCCGAGGCGCTCGCCGCCGGGTTGTCGGGCACGGTCGTCCTCGAATTCGACGTCGACGACAAGGGCGCCGTCGGCAACGTCGTCGTCAAACAGGGCGCCGGGCACGCCTTCGATGAAGCGGCCGCCGCGGCGGTCGCGCAGTTCAGATTCGCGCCGGCCACGAGCGACGGCGCGGCGGTTTCCGCGCGCGTCACCTACGCGTACAAGTTCGTCTTGCGCACCCGCGTCGCGCCCAAACCCGCGACGGCGATGGCGACCTTGCGCGGCGGCGTGTTCTTGAAGGGCACGCGTGCGCCGCTCGCCGGCGGCGTGGTCATCGCCGCGTCGGGCCTGTTGCAGGAGCGCGCTGCCATCGACGAAAAAGGGCGATTCTCGCTCGCGCTGACGCCCGGCAAATGGCACGTCGTCGTCAACGGTCCCAAAGCGCGGCGCTTCGACAGCGACGAGACCCTGGCCGCCGATCAAATCGTCACCGTGCATTACTGGATCGAGCCCGCGCAATACGCGCGCTACGAATCGACGGTGCGCGCCGCCGAGAATCGCGAGGAGATCAGCCGGCAGACGCTGACCAACGAAGAGCTCATGAAGATGCCCGGCACCATGGGCGACGCGCTGCGCGCCATCGAGAACCTGCCCGGCGTCGCGCGCGCGCCGTTCAACTCGGGCCTGCTCATCATTCGCGGCGGCAAGCCGACCGATTCGCGCGTGTTTCTCGCCGGCGCCGAAGTGCCGCAGCTCTATCATTTCGGCGGATTCACCTCGGTATATCCAACGTCATTAATCGATCATATCGATTATCTGCCGGGGAATTTCGGCGTGCGTTATGGGCGCGCCATCGCCGGCGCCATCGACGTCGATTTGCGCGAGCCCAAGCGCGATCGCATTCACGCGTCGCTCGAGACCAACGTCTTCGACACTGGCGGCGTCGTCGAGGGGCCGCTCGGCGCAGGCAGCTTCGCGCTGGCGGCGCGGCGCAGCTACGTCGACGCCATCTTGGGCCTGGTCAAGACGCCCGGGCTGCAATTCGTGACCGCGCCCGTTTATTACGATTATCAGGGGATCTTCGAATATCCGCTCGGCGGCGGGAAATTCCGCGCGCTGGTATCGGGGGCTGACGATCAATTGGTCCTTTCGTTCGCGCGGCCGGCCGATTCGGACCCGGCGATCAGCGCCTTTGGAACGCATATCTGGTATCACAAGCTGCAGATTCGCTGGACGCGCAACGTCGGACATTGGTCGTTCTACCTGCAGAACTCGACGGGATTGCAGGGGCAGAGCGGCCAGCTCGGGCGCACGCTCGACTTCGATATCTTCGCCGTCGGCTCCGATACGCGGCTGGAGGCGCGCTGGTCGCCGAGCGCCACATTGAACCTGTTGTTCGGCGCCGATTCGCAATATGGAAACGTGGGAATCGCCGCCGATATCCCGCCGCCGCCCGAAGAGGGGCAAATCCCGGGGCCGTTGTCGTCGACGCCCTCGGTGCACGAGAACGAGAAGCTCAACGTGGGAAACCTCGGTGTCTATGCCGAAGCGATCTGGAAGCCGAATGCGCGCGTGGTGCTGACGCCGGGATTACGCTTCGACTATTTCTCGGCGCTCGAGGGGCAGGCGTTCAATCCGCGCTTCAGCGGGCGCGTGCGCGTGGCGGCGTTGACCTGGCTCAAGGCCGGCGTTGGCCTCTACTCGCAAGATCCGCAGGCGCCCGATTACGATCCGAACTTCGGCAATCCCAAGCTGCGGCCGGAATCGGCGATTCACTATACGATCGGCGTCGAGCAGGGGATCCTGCCTGGGCTCACGGGCGAGGTCACCGGGTTCTACAAAGACCTTTACGATCTCGTCGTCGACAGCAATGACTTCGTGCAGCAGGGCGGGCGCGCGGTGCCCGAGCGCCGCGCCAACGACGGAATCGGGCGCATCTATGGCGGCGAGCTCCTGCTCAGGCAGGCAGTGTCGAAATGGTTTTTCGGGCTCGTCAGCTATACGCTGATGCGGTCGGAGCGGAAGGATTGCGCGACCTGCGAATGGCGGCTGTTCGACTTCGATCAGACGCACGTGCTGATCGTCGCGGCGCACGCCTATCTGCCGAAGGGATTCGAGGTGGGCGTTCGATATCGATACATCAGCGGATATCCGTATACGGCGTCGTATGGCGGCTGGTACGACGCGGACGTCGACGTCTATGCGCCGGCGCAGGGGCCGGTGAATACGGCGCGGCTGCCCGCGTTCAATCAGCTCGACGTGCGCGTCGACAAGACGTTCCTGTTTCAGCGCTGGCTCTTGAAGGTATATCTCGATATCACCAACGTGACGAATAACGCGAACGTGGAGGTGGCGCAGCCCAATTATGATTTCACGCGCTCGGCGTATCTGACCGGGCTGCCGATCATTCCGTCGTTCGGGATACGCGCCGAATTCTGATGCGTCCGTGCTTGATATTCGCGCTCGTCTTGGCCGGCTGTATCACGCGGGTCGAGAAGCAATGTCCGACTTGCGCGGTCGTCGACGCCGAGCGGCCACGCTTGCCGGCGCTCAAGCCGGGGACCGAGCGCTTGTTCGTGCTGGTGCCGGGCCTCCTCGGATATGGCTGGGAATGGGACGCGCCGGTGGCGCGGCTACGCGCGACGCCGGGCGTCGACTTCGTGGTGTTCTGGTGGCAGCCGTGGGGCTCGGTCGATCGCGCGGCGCGCGAGCTCGACGCCGTCTTGTCGCGCGCGCTCGCCGAGGCGCCGCCGTCGGTGCGCGAGATCATCGTGGTGGCGCATTCGGCGGGCGGGCTGGTGGCGGCGCACGCGGTGGGACGCCTGCCGCCGCCCGCGCGCAAGCTGACGCTCGTGACCATCGGCGCGCCATTTTCCGGGATGCATATCTGCCCGTGGAGTGAGATCGACGTGATTCACGCGCCGCTCATGCTCGGCGTCGCCGCCGTGTATCACAAATATCCGCCGCCGCCGCCGGGCGTCGAGGTCATCGAGTACATCACCAGATATCCCGCCGATCCGGTGATGCAGCCGCATTGGGGCACGACGCCGTCGGACAGCGGCCCGGCCGGTGCGCGGCGCATCGAGGTCGATCCCAAGCTCGATCACAACGACGTGATCGCGCGCGTCATGAACGATCTATTGGCGCGGCAATAACGTGGAGCCGGGCGGATATCGCTTGAGAAACGAGCGGCCGGTCAGGCGGTATATCGGATAATTCAAGACGTAATGGAGCAACACCGTGCCGAAAAAGAAGCGGAAGAATCCGACCTCGGTGCGGCGCGGATCGGTCTCCACCCACAGCGCGTCGGTGTAGCGCGTGGGACCGACGCGGCGCAGCCGGCGGAAGAGGCCGACCTCGTCGCCGCCGACGAGCACCTTGGTGTCGAAGCCGCCGGCGCGCACGAAGGCGTCGCGGCGGAAGGCGACGTTGGTGCCGACGGCGTAATACGCGGTGCCGGCGACCGCCTGCACGGTTTTCCAGAAGCCGTACCACAGCCACATGACGACGTAGACCCAGGCGCGCGCGCCGGCGTAGCGCGCCGGGCCGCTCAGGCCCACGAGCCGCGCGTCGGCGGCGAAGGCGCGCGCGATTTTGGCGAGCCAGTCGGGCGGGCAGACGCTGTCGGCGTCGAGGATGGCGACCAGCGGCGCGCGCGCGGCGGCGACGCCGGCGGCCTTGGCGTTGACCGCGCCGAGCGCGCGCTCGCCGACGACGCTCGCGCCGGCGGCCGCGGCCACGGCGGCGGTGCCGTCGGTGGAGCAGTTGTCGACGACGATGATCTCGACTGCGTGCGCCGGCGCGTCGTCGAGCGCGGCGGCGGCGGCGGCGACCGACTGCAGGCAGCGGCCGAGGCGGCGCTCCTCGTTGTGCGCGGCGATGACGACCGTGATGTCGGGCGCGCGATCCACTAGACTCACCGATGATGCCACAACGGGCACTCGCCGTGATCGCGTTTGTCGCCGTCGCAGCGACGGGAGCGCGCGCGCTGCCGCCGGTGGGCGCGGTGCCGGCGCGGGTCGAGGTCGAGAACGTGGCGGCGCGGAAGCTGCGCCCACTGCCCGACGCCCGGCCGGTGCTGGTGATGTACGAGGACAAGGACGCGCAATCGCAGAACGACAAGGCGCGCAAGGTGCTGGGACGGATCACCGATCGCGCGGAGAACCGCGCGCGCTTCGAGTTCGCGGCGGTGGCCGACGTGGCGGCGTGGAACTGGTGGCCGGCGAAGAAGTACGTGCTCGCCGATCTGCAGAAAATAGCGGCGCGCGAAAATACGGTGCTGTTCGCCGATTGGACGGCGGCGCTGCGCAAGGCGTGGGGGCTCAAGGCGCACGTGAGCACGCTGGTGTTGACGGCCGCCGATGGCAAGGTGCTGTTCGCGGGCGAAGGCACGCTCTCGGACGCGCAGCTGGCGGCGCTGGTGGCGGAGCTGAAGAAGCTCGGCTGCCGCGTCGACTGACGGCGAATCGGTGCTAGCACCAATGGGTGCACCAGGGATGGCTGCTTGGGCGCGACGAGCCGCGCTGCGATCCGACGTTCGCGCGGATGACGCGCATCCGGCTCGACGCCGAGTCGTGGATCGAGCTGGCGCCCGGCTGGCTCGACGGGCACGCGACGCTGTTCGAGGAGCTGCGCGCCACCGTCGCGTGGCGTGAGGAGTCACGGCAGATGTACGATCGCGTGGTCGACGTGCCGCGGCAGATCGCGGTGCTGCGTCGCCTGGCACGGCGATTACGTGGCGCGCACGATGCGCGCGGCGCTGGTGGCGACGGTGTCGGTCGGCGCGCCGCGAAAGTTCTTGATCCGTCCGACGGGCGGCGGCGCGTCGCGGGCGCTGGCGCTCGGGTGCGGCGATCTATTGGTCATGGGCGGCGCTTGTCAGCGCACGCATCAACACGCGATTCCGAAGGTCGCGCGCGCCGAGCCGCGCATCGCCATCATGTTTCGGCCGAGCTGGGACGACGCCGCCGCGCGGTGACGATCGCGGCGTGACGCTGGCGCAAAGCCTGCAACCTCAGTGACGAAACGGAGGGACACATGAAACGCATCGGGCTCGCTCTGCTCGTCTGCGGCTTCTTCGGTTGCGCCAGCTCGACCGAGCTGGAGAACAAGTCGCGCGTGCACACGATGCGCGCCGACGCAGCGGCGTCGGTCCGCGACTACGACACGGCCTCGCGCGAGAAGCACGAGGCGGAGGATCTGCACGCCAAGGCGGTGAAGAAGTCATACAAGGAAGGCCGCACCGACGACGTCGAAGTGCCGTCCGACGTGCCCGCGTCGCCGACGCCCTGACGTTACGGCTGTAGCGGCTCGAGGGCGCCGCGCTCGCCGACGTAGAAGCGGCGGCCGCGCCACTCGACCTCGGCGGAGGCGCCGGCCTGCGTCGCGCCGGCGCAGATGAGCAACTCGCCCGCGAGCATGGCCACGAGCGCGCGCGTCCAGCCGCCGGCGACGCCGTAGCAGCGCCGCAGCGTCATCGCCAACATCGTGCGCGCGCCGACGAGCAGCGCCGCGGCGCCGAGCGCCAGCGGCCAGCCGTCGGAGCGCGCCGCCGACGCCAGGAGCGCGCCCGCCAGCACCATCGGCGTGCAGCCGAGCAACAATAGATACGTCGCGAACAGCGCCGGGCGCTGGCGCCGGACCACGAGTGACCAGCGCGCATAGCGGCGCACGATCCCGCGCAGGCTGCGGCCCGAGTCGGTGAAGCGCGCCGGCGCCGACGACGTCGCCATCGCCATGCCGGCGTCGTGGAGGCGGCGCGCGAGCTCGAAGTCTTCGCCGAGGTACGGCTCGAGCGAACGGAATCCACCGACGGCGGCGAGCGCGGCGCGCTTGACGGCGAGGAGCGCGCCGGCGAGGAGCGGCACGCCGCCCGAGCGCTCGGACAGCGCGGCGAGCGCAAGCAGCGCGTGCGGCGTCGACGACAACAGCGCCGCCGACCAGCGATCGCCGGCGGTCGCGGCGCTGACGTCGATGGGCGGCGCGGAGGCGGCGCCGGCGCCGCGATCGGTGAGCAGCGCGCTCACCAAGGACGGCAGCGACTCGTCGTCGAGCTGCACGTCGGAGTCGGCGATTACGAGGATGGCCGCGTCGTCGATGGGCGGCAGGTGCGCGTCGACGACGGCGAGCTGCGCCGCCTTGCGGTTGGCGGGCGTGTCGATGGCCGTGACCCCCAGGCGCGCGTCGGCGCCGGCGGCGACGAGCTCGTCGCGCACGCGCTCGATCACCGCGTAGGCCGGATCCACGGCCGACGGCACGCAGAAGTAGATCGTGCGCGACCCGTCGTAGCGCGCGGTCGCCGACGAGCGCAGCGTCTCGGCCAGCGACGGGTCGAGCCCTTCGCATGGGCGCACCAGCGCGATGTGCGGCCACGCGCGCGGGCGCTGCGAGGCTTGGCGCACGCGTCGGTAGAGGCCGCGCGTCGACACGATGGCGACGCAGGTGAAGGCGAGCGCGAGGATGGCCCAGGAGCAGACGACAAAAGATAAGGTCATATGCGTCGCATCTTGAATCGTAGCAGAAATTGGACGCCTCTGTCGGCGAAGCGGTCGAGGTCGAGGAACTCGCCGACGCCGGCGTGGATGTCGTTGTTGGGGCCGTTGAGCCGCGCGGCGTAGCGCGCGTAGAACGGCGAGGCTTCGAGGATGCGCGTCGGTGTCACGCGCAGCGCGCGGCCGGCGTCGTCGACGGCGAACCAGCGCGGCACGTACAGGCCCCACGGCGCGCGGCGGCGCTCGCCCTCGGGCAGGAGCGTGGCGGCGCGCGCGGCGCTGTGCTCGTCGTCGCGCGCGTCGACGACCCAGGCGCGCGCGGCGCCGGCGCGCTCGTGCGTGGCGTAGACGATGGCGGTGCGCGTGCCCGCGTGAAAGCGCGCCCACGACCAGGAGCGGAAGGCGCGCTCGAGCCGACCGTCGCCGGCGTTGATGTCGTGATAGCCGACGCCGTCGAAGGCGAAGTCGGGGCGCGAGAAGCGCACGCGCAC
>DASXOU010000199.1:0-3649 GCA_036494045.1 Polyangia bacterium
GCGTCATCCACGTGTTCGGCAAGGGAGCGAGCGGGCCCGTCGACACCGGGCTGACCATCGGGCTGCCGATCGCGCTGTTGAACGCGGGATATACGCGGCTCGTCGATCTCGTGTACGTCAAAAAGTCGCACTCGTTCATTGGGCTTTTCGCGATGCCGGGCGCGTTGGCCGATTCGTCGCTCAACGGCGACGTGATGGCGCCGTTCGACTTCGATGGTGGCGTCGGCGGCTTCGTCGACGGTGGCGTGTGGCACGGCGCGGGCGAGTTCTTGCCGTGATGTGAGGCGGCGACGGTACGCTTCCTGCTCTTACTCGGGCGCAGGAGGACACCGTGATTCGCAAGGGCATGATTGTACGTACGCCCGACGGGGAGAAGCTCGGTCGGGTGGCGAGCGTGGACGGAGAGCGCTTCGAGATCGAGCGTGGGCTCGTGTTCAAGCGGCGCTTCTTCGCGCCGATCGAGCACGTGATCCTCGTCGACGACGAGAAGGACGAGCTGGTCTGCCGGCCGGTGGAGCTGCCGTTCTCGGAGCGCGAGAAGGAGGACATGATGTTCGGCTCGCCGGAAACGCAGGACGAGCTGGAAAATCGGAAGGAGGAGGCGGCGCTCGCCGACGAGCTATTGGCCGATCCGCATCTGCATCATTAGTAATGGGTAACGGCTACGAGAATGCTTCCATGATGCCGCGCGAGATGAAAAGCTCGACGAGCTCGGGATCGAATTGTGGGCCGGCCTGGCGGCGGAGGATCTTTTTGCACTCGTCCATGGGGATCGCTTTTTTGTACGGGCGATCGGTGGCCATGGCGTCGTAGGCATCGCCGAGGCAGACGATGCGCGCCAGCAGCGGAATGTCCTCGGCCTTGAGCTTGTCGGGATAGCCCGAGCCGTCCCAACGCTCGTGGTGGTTGCGGATGCAGGCGATCATCGGCTTGAGCATGTCGAGCTGCACCGCGATCTGGTAGCCGACGACGGGATGAATCTTCATGTGCTTCCATTCGTCGTCGTCGAGCGCGCCCGGTTTCAAGAGCACCGCGTCTTTGACGCCGATCTTCCCGATGTCGTGAAGGAACGCGCCGAACTCCAGGATCTCCATGTCGGCTTCGGAGAGGCGCGCTTCGCGGCCGAGCGCCGTCGAGAAGACCGCGGTGCGGCCGCAGTGGCCCTTGGTGTAGGGATCCTTGGCTTCGATCGCCTCGGCGAGGCCGAGCAGCGCCTGCCGTGACGCGACCTTCAAGCGATCGTACGCGACCTGCAATTCGCGCGTGCGCTCCTTGACGACGAGGTCGAGCAGCTTCTCGCGCTTTTGCAGCTTGCCGTATTCGAGCGAGAGCTTCTTGATGAGCTCTTTTTGATCGCGCTCGAGCTTTTGCAGCCGCAGGCCTTCGGCGACGATGCCGGTGAGCTGCCAACGCTGATCGGGGCCGGCGAGAAAGCGGAACACACGGCCGGCGAGCGATTGGTCGAGCTCGCGGCCGGAGTCGACGTCGGGCGTCATCATGACGATGAACGCGTCGGGATGGGCGGCGATGGTCTCGGCGGCGATGCGCTTGGCGTCGAGCGGCGGCTTGTAGTCGATGATGACGACCGCGTACTCCTCGGAGCCGAGGCGGCGGATGGCGTCGACCTCGGTGTGCGACGCGTCCACCGTCACGTGCTGCGCCAGCACGTCGCGGATCTCGGCGATGGCAGTCGACGAGGGGTGGACGACGAGCGCACGCGCGGACACGGTACAATCATACCACGTGAAAACGAGGGCGTGATCGAGTAGGTTCTAGCCCCTTGTAGGTGTGATTTGGAGCAACTTTCAGGCAATACGCATGGGCTCTCGCCCGGACAGAAGAAGATGCTCGAGCGCGTGTGGCGGCGGCGGGTCGATCCGTCGCAGATCGTCACGCCCGAGCTGGCGTCGTTTCTGTGCGAGTGCTCGAGCGACATCGGGCGGCAGGTGGGGATCCTCGTCGATCGCAAGGGCAACATCGAGCATGTGATCGTCGGCGATCAGCACAAGATCGATCTGCCGGATTTCGGACCGCGACGCGCCGGCATCGGGCGCATGCGCGGCGTCAGGCTGGTGCACACGCATCTGCGTGGCGAGCCGCTCACGCGCGACGATTTCATCGACCTGGCGAAGCTGCGGCTCGATCTCGTCGGCGCGATCTTGATGACCCAGGACGGCGGGCTCGGGCCGCTGACCTGCGCGCATCTGTTGCCGCCGAATCCCGAGGGTCAGCAGTGGCGCGTGCTCGAGCCGGTCTCGGCGCACGAGCTGCAGAAGTTTCGCGCGCCCGATTTTCTCGAGCTCATCCGCGCGCTCGAGGACGAGTTCGCCGATCACGCGCGGTCGGCGCGCGTCGTCGACGATGGGCGCGATCGCGCGGTGCTGGTGCAGGTGAACATCGGGCGCATCACGCCGGAGGAGGCGGACGCGCGGCTGCACGAGCTCAAGGAGCTGTGCCGCACCGCCGACGTGCGCGTGCTCGACATCGTGACGCAAAAAAGGCAGCAGGTCGATCCGCGCTACGTGATCGGCAAGGGCAAGGTCGAGGACGTGGTGACGCGCGCGTTGCAGAACGACGCCACCATGTTGGTGTTCGATCACGATCTGAATCCGGCGCAGGCGCGGACGATCACGGATGCGACCGAGCTCAAGGTCATCGATCGCACGATGTTGATCCTGGATATCTTCGCGCAGCACGCGCAGAGCCGCGACGGTAAGCTGCAGGTCGAATTGGCGCAGCTCAAGTACACGCTGCCGCGGTTGCACGAGAAGAACACGATGATGTCGCGACTGACGGGCGGCATCGGCGGGCGCGGACCGGGCGAGACCAAGCTCGAGGTCAATCGGCGGCGCGCGCGCGAGAAGATTCATCAGCTCGAGCAGCAGATCAAGCAGCTCGGCAAGCGGCGCGAGCAGCGGCGATCGTTGCGCACGAAGAACGAGATGCCGATCGTGTCGATCGTCGGGTACACGAACGCGGGGAAGTCGACGTTGTTGAATGCGTTGACGGAGGGCGACGTGCTCGTCGAGGACAAGCTGTTCGCGACCTTGGATCCAACGTCGCGGCGGCTCCGGTTTCCGTCGGAGCGCGAGATCATCATGACCGACACGGTCGGGTTCATTCGCGACCTGCCCAAGGATCTGGTGGCGGCGTTTCGCGCGACCTTGGAAGAATTGGAAGAGGCGGATCTCTTGATCCATGTCGTGGATGCGGCGGATCCGGCGCGCGAGGCGCAGATCCGCGCGGTCGAGCGGATCCTGGAGGAGCTGAAGCTGAACGAGAAGGAGCGGCTGATCGTGTTCAACAAGTGCGATCGGCTGACGTCGGAGCAGGTGATCGAGCTGGCGGCGGAGAGGGAGCAGTCGATCGCGGTGAGCGCGAAGGACGTGCGGACGACGAAGCCGTTGCTGGTGGCGATGGAGCGGGTGTTGTGGCGGGAGGATCGGCTGAAGGACGAGCCGCAGCTTGCCGACGTCGGGGGCGACGTTACTTCTTAGGGATCGCCTTGAGGACGGGCTTGCCGTTTTCGACGGTGACGTCGAAGCGGACGCCTTTGACGCCCGGTTTGGAGAGGACGCCGGGGACCTGCTTGGCGAGGGAGTTGACCAGGGTTTCGTATTTGACGGAGGCGGCGGCGCCGGAGGCTTTT
>DASXOU010000200.1:0-1906 GCA_036494045.1 Polyangia bacterium
AATCAGCTTCGTCAACGCGCTGTCGCTCGTTCGATACGCCTTCTTCAGCGCATCGCTGAGACCGATGGCACCGGGCAAAATACCCAAGACCCTGCTCGACGTCCGTCGTGACATGAAGCTGCTGCTGCTGCCGCCACGACGCGAACGCAGCTATCCGCGCGAAGTGAAAATCAAGATGAGTAACTATCTGAAAAAGAAAACGCCGCGCCGTAAGTGAACGGCATTGCCCCTAGCCGCGGTCTCGAATAGCCTGAAGGCTGCTCACCCGTCGGCGAAGCCGGGCGCAAAGAATGCGGTGAACCGGTCGGGGCTGACCACCCCCTCGGCGTCGAAGAACGCCCGCGCCTTGCCGAGCAGCTCCGCCCCCGCGTCGCCACCGACGAGCCTTCCGCGAATCATGCGCGTCGCCGCCAGCTGTCCGCCGAGCGCGGTTTCCTCGAAGAGCTGCTGCGCTTCGGCCAGTCTCTTGAGCGCGACGTCCGCCTGCCCGCGCGTCGACGCAATCCCGGAGCGCAACAGCGCCGCGATCGCCGACGCCCAGCCGACGCCTTCGTGCGACAGTCGCGCCGCTTCGCGCTCGGCGTGCGCGAGCATCTCGGGCCGCCGCCGGGCGCACGCCAGCGCGGTCCCGCCGCGCGCCCACAGCGCGTTGACGCGCGCCGTCTGCACACGCATCAGCCCGACCTTCTTGAAGCGCTCGATCGCCGCGCAGCGATTCCATGCTGCCTCGGGCTCACCGTTGTAGAGATCGATGCAGATCTCGGCGATGAGCGCGTTGAAGTGCTGGATGTGAAACTCGTCCGGCACGTTCCAGCGCCGGAGCGCCTCCTCGACGCTGCGCCTCGCTTCGTCGGAGCGATCCTCGGCCAGCCGGCACTGAAAGCCGACGGTGACGGCGAGGTTCGTCTGCGAGTGCAGGTCGCCGCGCGCGCGCGCCTCGGCAAACAGCTGGTCGAGACGCGTCGTCAGCGCGCGCAGGCGCCCCAGCATCGACAGCGAGTAGAGGTGGAAGATCTGCGCGGTGGAGCGCTCCCACGAAAGGCCGGTGCAGCGATCGCGAAAGAGCTGCTCGGCGCGCTCGAGCGGCTCGATCGACGCGCGAAAACGCCCTTCGAAGTGCGCGATGATTCCCGCGGTCCCCGCCGCCTGCGCGTGCGCCATCGGCGTGTCGAGCCGCTGCGCCAGCGATTCGACGCGCGCCAGGACGTCGGCCGACTTGCGCGCCGCCGAGACCCCCGGAAGCGCAACGAAGACGGCCTCGGCGGCGATGGCGCGCATCACCCGATGCGGCTCCCCCGCGTCGAGCGCCAGCAAGAGTTGTTGTGCTTGGAAGCCGGCGCCGCGGATGGCGTCGACCATGGCGAGGCCGGCGGTGACGGCGTAGGCGGCGTCGATGCGGCGCAACACCTCGGGCGCGACCTGCGACTCGTCACGCTCCTCGAAAACGAGCCCGCGCCGCGCGATGCGCAGGCGCTGCCAGCCGAGCGAGAGCATGGCGCCGATGCGCGTCGGCGGCAGCTTCATGCCGATCACCGCCAGCACGTCGCCGATGGTCTGCATGCCCTCGCCGATGTGGCCCGAGCGCAACAGCTCCTGCGCCGCCCGCCGCCGCAGGTCGAGCGCATCACCGGCGGTGGCGCCGGGGATGGCCGCGAGGTAGGCCTCGGCCGCCTCCGGTCCGCGGCCGGCGTTGGCCAGCGAGTCGCCGAGCTTGATGCGGAGGAGGCGCGCGTCCTCCGCCGAGCCGCCGTGGAGCTCGAGCGCGAGCCGATAGAGGCCGGCGGCACGATCGAAGGCGAGCGCATCAGCGGCGCGCTCGGCGGCGAGCTGCACGAACTCGGCCGCGCGCGCGTGCTCGCCGGCGCCGCGCAGGTGCACGGCCATCAGCTCCGGCTCGGGCGTGGGC
>DASXOU010000201.1:0-6023 GCA_036494045.1 Polyangia bacterium
TTTCGCGAGGCGCTCAGCCGCGCACGTATTCGAAGTCGAACGGCTGCCCGTTGATCCCGCGCGTCGGCGGCGCGATGAAGCCGGCGATCTTGCCCGGCTCGTGCACCGGCACCATCAGCGACTCGATATACGCGACGTCGCTCGGCGACGGCAGCCAGTCGTACTTCTTCCGCTCGAACTCCTCGGCCGAGATCATATTGCCGTCGATATCGAACGAATGCCCCGCGTAGATTCCCTGGTGCCGGTGAAAGCGGCGATGCGGCAAGCGGAAGCGCACGTCGGCGGCGACGCCCGCGCGCTCGAGCGTGCGGTTCCACTTGTCGACGGCGCGCTGGCAATCCTCGACGTAATTGTCGCGCAAGACCTCGTTCATGGCGGTGCGCAGCGGAATGTCCTTGTCGAGGAGCTTGCCGTCCTCGAGCACGGTCATGCGATATTGCCCGTCGAGCGCCTGGTGCTCCTCGTATTTGTCTTCCTTGTAACGGCCCTTCAATCCCGCCGCGAAGAAATCGGCTGCATTCGAGGATATCTCGCCGCCGAATAGATCCTCCGACAGCGAAAACCACAGATTCAGATACTTTTGCAGCGTCGGAATATCGATTCCGCCCTGTTTCCGTACGCCCTCTTTGCTGCCGTCGCCCGACTTCATGAGCTCGGCGGTGCGCGCCACCATGCGATCGATCCCCGTCTCACCGACGAACATGTGGTGCGCTTCTTCGGTGAGCATGAACTTGGTCGTGCGCGCCAGCGGATCGAACCCCGATTCCGAAAGCGCATACAGCTGATATTTGCCGTCGCGATCGGTGAACATCGTGAAGAAATAGAAATCGACCCAGTTTTCGATCGGCTGATTGAACGCGCCCAATATGCGCGGCTTATCGGCGTCGCCCGAGCGCCGCTCCAATAATCCCTCGGCCTCTTCGCGCCCGTCTTTTCCGAAATACGAATGCAGCAGATACACCATCGCCCACAAGTGACGTCCCTCTTCGACGTTCACCTGAAACAGGTTGCGCATGTCGTAGAGCGACGGCGCGGTGGCGCCGAGCCGACGCTGCTGCTCGACGGAGGCGGGCTCGGTGTCGCCCTGCGTGACGATGATGCGGCGGAGCATGTTGCGAAACTCGCCCGGCACCTCGTTCCACACCGGCTGCCCGAAATGGTCGCCGAAGCCGATCTTCTTGTCCGCCTCGGGCGGGTTCAAGAAGATGCCCCAACGATAATCGGGCATTTTCACGTAATCGAAATGCGCCCAACCGTCGGTTTCGACGGATATCGCGGTGCGCAGGTAGATATCCTTTTCTTGATATCCCTCGGGCCCGACCTGTTTCCACCAATCGAGGTAATAGGGCAGCCACTGCTCGAGCGCGCGCTGCAGCCGCTTGTCCGACGAGAGGTCGACGTTGTTCGGGATCTTTTCGTTGGAAACCTCGGCGGCCATTACGTCCTCCTCCAGTCGAAGCTGGGGCGTTCCGGTTTTCCGTAGAGCGAGAGCGCGCCGCGCTCGCCGGTGGCGTTGGGCCGCGTGAAGATCCAATTCTGCCACGCCGACAGGCGCCCGAAGATCTTGGTCTGCATGGTCTCGGGGCCGACGCAGCGGAACGACGCCTCCATCCCGGTGAGCGCGTCGGGCGAGAGCGACGCGCGCTCTTCGATGGCGAGTCGTAGCGTGTCGTCGAAGTCGAGATCGTCGGCGAGCACGGTGACGAGGCCGGCTTCGTCGGCCTCTTGCGCGTCGAGCGGCTGCTTCTCGAGGCCGGGCAGCTCCTCCTCGATGCCGAGCATGTCGAGGCGCGACAGCGCATTCGCCGTCGGCAAGAGGTGCCCATTCATCTTCGACGCCTGCACGTGCACGGGCCGCTTGGGATCGTCGAGCATGTAGCGGCGATCGGCGGCGAGCGCGAGCTCGAGGAGCGAGCCGACGAAGCACGACTCCGGATCGAGGATGGCGAAGATGGAGCGCGCGGTCATGTCGAGGCGGCGCAGCACGCGCGCCATGTGCAGGACGGTCTCGTGCACGAACCAGTGGCTGCGGCGCGCTTCGAGCTCGGCGTCGCACTTGAGCATCAGCTCGCGATCGCCGCGCGTCTTGAGCAGCAACAGGCCGATGTCCTCGTGGTTGAAGCGCAAGCGGAGCAGGGCATCGTCGAGCTCGCGGAAGGCGCGCAGCGGCCACCAGTTACAGCCGGCGGCCCCGACATTTGAGGCGGCGTCGATGCCCGAGACGTCGGTATCGGGCCCGCGCATGGTGATCGTCGCCGTGCGCCGCGCGCGATCGATGGCGAGCTCGACGTACTTGTAGCGCGCGCCGTCGGCGCCGACCTCGGGCTCGAGGGGCTTCAGCTCCACGCCTGCGCCGCCCTTGTCCGCCGTCGACAGCGACGCCAGCCGCTGGGCGCGCTCGCGCACGGCGTCGGCGAACTTCGAGCGCGGCGCCACCGCGTCGACGAGCTTCCACTCGACCGCGCGCTTGCCCTTGATGCCCTCGGCGAGCGTGGCGAAGACATCGGCGCGATCGCGCCGCACGCCGCGCTTGTCGACGACGCGGGTGAGCCCGCCGGTGCCGGGCAACACGCCGAGGAGCGGCACCTCGGGCAGCGACACCGTCGACGAGCCGTCGTCGAGCAGCACGATCTCGTCGCAGGCGAGCGCCAGCTCGTAGCCGCCGCCGGCGGTCGGCCCGTTGCACGCGGCGATCGAGCGCAGCCCCGAGCTCGCCGACGCGTCCTCGAGCGACAGCCGCGTCTCGTTGGTGAACTTGCAGAAGTTGACCTTGAACGGGTGCGACGACGACGCGAGCATGTGGATGTTCGCGCCGGCGCAAAAGATCCGCTCTTTGCCGCTGGTGATGACGAGCGCGCGCACCTCGGGATGCTCGAAGCGCAGCCGCTGAATCGCGTCCGCCAGCTCGATGTCGACCGCGAGGTCGTACGAGTTCAGCTTCAGGTCGTACCCGCCGCGCAACGGCGCCCGCTCATCCACGGCCATCGCCAGCGTCGCCACGCCGCTGCCATCCTTCGGCAGCTCCAGCTTCCAATGCTTGTACCGTGACGGATGCGTCTCGAACGAGATCGGTTGCTGCGCTGCGCTCGATTCCATACTGGATCAGTTATAGGATCGCACCGCACCTGGCAAGCGTTATACTGCATGCGTTCGCCGTTGTGAGGCAATATAGTGCATTCGAATCACGCGGCCGCCATTTCGTCGCCGTAGTATCGTGGCGCCCATGAACGAGCTCGCCGAGCTGGCAAGCAAGAGCGGTCTGTCGAAGTGCGCGCAGGCCATCGAGTCCGCCGCCGATCCGCTGCCGCCGCCGGCCGCCGCCGATCGCGCGCTCGCCGCCGGCGTACCGAGCGATCCCGTCGCCGCGATCGCATCGATGACGCGTCGCGGGCTCGATCCCGCCGCGCTGGCCGTCGCCCGCCGCGTGCTCGGTCCCGTCGAGCGCGGCCTCCTGGCGTGGGACGCGCTCAACGGCGCGCTCCTGACCGACGACGCGCTCGTGCGCGACTTGCAAAAAGACGCCGCCGTCGTGCGCAAGCTCCTGCCCAAGCCCGGCCATGCGTTTCCGCTCATCCTGCCGGATGAGATCGAGCGCCTCGTCGCCGGCGTGGCGCTGCCGGCGTTGCAGTCGCTCGACGAGCGTGGGCGCATGGACGCCATTGGCCGCCAGGCGCTCGGCGCGCTCCGCCTCGACGGCAACGCCTCGGAGAAGCAGCTCGAGTTGGCCCGCCAGTCGGCGCGCGCGCTCCATCGCAGCCATCTCTCGTCGCTCGCCGCCGTTCGCCTGGCCGATCTCTTCTTCCACCATCGATATCGGCGCGCGATCGTCGATCTCGTCGAAGTGCTGCTCGATCAGGGCGCGATGTCGATCGCGGCCTGGCTCGGCGAGCTGACCGATCCGGCGCCCGCGGAGCCGACGCTGCCCGAGCTCCTCAAGTACGTCGCCATCCGCACCGCGATCCTCGACGAGGATTGGGACGCTGCGCTCGCGCACGCCGACCAGCATCGCGCGACCTTCGCCGGCATGCCGCGCGAGCGCGCCATCGCCACGACGCCACGGCTCGCGCTCGCCTATGCCGACGCGTCGATCCGCAGCGGCCGCGAGACCTTCCCGTTCGACCACATCGCGGGGATTACCTCGCTCGAGTCGCCGTGGCGCTATGCCTTCCGCGTCATGACGACCTACGCGGCCAAGAGCACGCGCAAGAACGACTTCGTGCAGGTCATGCAGCGCTTCCTCGAACAGTTCGGTAACGAGTTCCGCGCCTGGTACGACTGCGTGAGCGTTTCGCCCGACGATGCGCAGTGGGGCCCCGGCTTCTACGCGCTCGCGCACCGTGAGGCGGTCAGCCTGCCGCACGACGCCGCGGTCTGGCGCGTGCTACCGCTGATGCTCGGCGGCGACGGCGCCGAGGCCGCGTACGACGAGATCGAGGCGCGGCTATCGCGGCAAGCGACGCTGAGCTGAGGCCTCCGCTGACTACGACTTGACGTCGGCCGGCAGCGGCTTGCCGCCCGATTCCTTGAGAACCTTGGCGAGCTCGGTTTCGGCTTCTGCGAGCTTCTCTTTGGCTTCGCGCAGCTCGACGAACTGCGCCTTGCTCGCTTCGTAGACGCTGAGCGCAGCCTTCATCGGATCGATGGCCTCGTCGAATTGACCGAGACACTGCTTGGCGAGCGGGTCGGCCTCTTCGAAGCGCTCCTCGCCTTCCTTCATGCCGACGAGCGTGTCGGCGCCGGCCTTCGCCTGGTGGCCGACGCGCTTGAGGGCGCCCGGCTTCTTCGGCTTGTCCGCGGCCTTGGCGGCGTCGGGCTTGGCGGCGTCGGCCTTGGTCCCGGCGGCGTCCTTCTTTTCCTCGTGCTCTTCCTTTTCTTCTTCTTTTTCTTCTTCGTGCGGCGCCGCCTTCGACTTGTCGGCGCCCTTCTTTGCGTCGAGCTTGCCGAACTTCGCCTCGAACGCCTTGATCGCTTCCTTTTGCAGCGCCTCTTCCTGCGTGAGGTGCTTGATGTGAAAGTGCATGCGATCGATTTGCTGCTCGAGGTTTGCGTCGGCGAAGAGCGCGTCGATCTCGTCGAGCGACTCGATCGAATCGATCGAGACCTTGGCGACGCACGCCATGATCTCGGCGATCTTGTCCTTGGCCTTGAGATAGCCGCCGGCGCCGTCCTTGAGGATGCCGCCGAGACCCTCGGGGATCTCGACGCCGTGCGCGGCGAACAGCGCGCGGATCGGCTCGAAGCTGAGCGCGACGCCGACGACGTCGAGCAGCGCGCCGATGCTCTTCCATGCGCGCGAGCTCGACGCGAGGAGCAGATCGATCCGCGCCTTGGCGACCTCTTTTTTCTTTTCGAGCTCTTCGTGCTTGAGCGCGTCGGCGGGATTCGGCGCGTGGGCAGCGTCGCCACCCTTGTGCTCCCCGGCGCCTGCGTCGGGCTTGTGCGCGCTCGCATCGGTCTTGTGCTCGACCGCGGCGTCGACCTTGTGCTCCGTCGCTGGCGGCGCCTTGTGCTCGACGGCGGGCGGCGCGGGCGCAGGTTGCGCCGCGGGAGCGGCGGCCTGTGGCGACGCGGCACCGGCAGCTTTCGGCGGCGCATGCGGGATGGGAGTGGGCGTCGGCGGCGCAGCGACGCCCGTCGGCGCCTTCTTCTCATGACCGCCCGGCGGGCCGCCCTGATCGGCGCTATGCGCTTTCGCCTCGGCCGCTTTCTTCTGCTCCTTCTCCTTCTCGACCGCGCTCTCGTTGAGCTTGATTTTCGCCTTCAGCCCTTCCTTGAAGGCGATGATTTTCGGATTTCCGCTGCAGAGCGCGTTCTTGTCCCATTTGTCGACGAGCGGCGAAGTCTGCAGCGCCTGGAGCTTGCCGTTCTCTTGCGGATCGTCGGCCTTGATCTCGTCGAGCTTCTTGGTCAGACCGCCCATCTCTTCGCCGCACTTGTCGATGACGGCCTGCTTCTTGGTGTCGAGATAGGTCTGGAACGCCTTGACGATGTCGTTGCCGGGGAACTGTTTGACCATGCGCGCG
>DASXOU010000202.1:0-7274 GCA_036494045.1 Polyangia bacterium
CTTCGACCGCTTCGATCCCCGAGTCAGCCACGTGGACTTCGTGCCCCTCGGCTGCGAGGTAGCTCTTGTACAGCCGTGCGGCAGCCGGATCGTCGTCGACGAACAGCACGCGCAGCTTTTCGGCCATCACGGCGACCATACCACGATCAACGCGTTGATCCGCCCGTCAATTCGCGCATTTTTGCCACGAAAGATTTTTGTAACGGCGTTTGCGCTTCGCCCAGTGACGTTTTCAATTGTTCGAACAATTCGCGCTGCTTGGCGTCAAGCGCCGTCGGTGTCTCGACGACCAGGCGGACGTGCGCGTCGCCGCGCGCGTTGGGCTTGCCGGCGCCTTTGCCGCGCAGGCGAAAGAGCGTCCCGGACTGCGTGCCGGCCGGCACGCGCATGTCGACCGCGCCGTCGATCGTCGGCACCTTGATGACGGCGCCGAGCGTCGCTTCGACGATCGACACCGGCACCTCGCAGATGACGACGCCGTTCTCGCGCTTGAAGATCGGATGCGGCCGCACGCGCACGATCACGTTCAAGTCACCCGGCGGTCCGCCGCGCTTGCCCGGCTCGCCCTGCCCGGCCACGCGCCGGGTGGCGCCGTCGTCGGTGTCGGCAGGAATCGCGACGGTGAACTCGCGCTCTTTTTCGATCAGGCCGTTGCCCTTGCACGCCTCGCACGCTTCGCCGACGATCTTGCCCGTGCCGCTGCACGACGGGCACTTCTTCGACAGCGAGAAGAACCCCTGCTGCACCTTGGTCTCGCCCTTGCCGCCGCAGGTCGTGCAGGTGCGCATGCCCGCTTCGCCGCCTTTGGCGCCGGTGCCCTTGCACGCGCTGCACTCGTCGGGCGCAGGAAACTTGATCGTCTTCTCGACGCCGAGCGCGGCCTCTTCGAACGACACTTCCAGCGTGTAGCGCAGATCGCGCCCCGGCATCTTTGTTCCGTGGCCGGCGCCCTTTTTCTTGCCGAACAGATCGCCGAAGAGCGACTCGAACAGATCGGTGAAGCCGCCGATGTCGACGCCGACGCTGCCACCGCCGCCAAACGCGCCGAAGCCGCCGCGATCGTACTTGGAGCGCGAATCGGGATCCGACAGCACCGTGTACGCCTCGGACACTTCCTTGAAGTGCGCCTCGGCCTCCGGATTGTCCGGATTTTGATCCGGGTGATACTTGAGCGCGAGCTCGCGATAGGCGCGCTTGATCGTCACCCCGTCGGCATCACGCGCGACGCCCAGCACCTCGTAGTAATCGCGCCGCGCCGCCACTAGTCGTCTCCGTCGCTGCCGCCGCCGCCGCCCGAGCCCTGCTGCGCGTACATCGCCTCGCCGATCTTCTGCGCCACCGCCTCGACGCGCCCTTGCATCATGCGCAGCTCGTCGGGCGTGGGCGCGCCGTCCATCAGCTCCTTGGCGGCGGCGACCTCCTTGTTGATCGCCTCGCGATCCTGCTGCGCCAACACATGACCGTACTCGGCGACGGCGCGCTCCGACGTATAGAGCAGCGACTCGAGCGTGAGCCGGAGCTCGGCCACCTCGCGCTTCTGCACGTCGGAGTCCTTCTGCGCCTCGGCCTCGGCGATGAGCCGCGCGATCTCGCCCTCGGTCAGGCCGCTGGTCGGCGTCACGCGCACCGACTGCTCCTTGCCGGTGCCGAGATCCTTGGCGTGCACGCTGACGATGCCGTTGGCGTCGACGTCGAAGCTCACTTGAATCTGAGGAACGCCGCGCGGCGCCGGCGGTATTCCGAGCAGCTGAAAGCGCGCCAGCGATTTATTGTCGTCGGCCATCTCGCGCTCGCCCTGAAGCACGTGCACCTCGACGAACGGCTGATTGTCGACCGCCGTCGAAAAGGTCATCTCGCCGCGCGTCGGGATGGTCGTGTTCTTGGGGATGATCGCCGTGAACACGCCGCCCGCCGTCTGCACGCCGAGCGACAGCGGCGTCACGTCGAGCAGCAGCACCTCTTGCACCGCGCCCTTCAAGATGCCGGCCTGGATCGCCGCGCCGACGGCGACGACCTCGTCGGGATCGACGCGCTTGTTCGGCTTCTTGCCGAAGAACTCCTCGACCACCGTCTGCACGCGCGGCATGCGCGTCTGCCCGCCGACGAGGATGATCTGATCGATCTCCTTCGACTGAACGCCGGCGTCGCGCATCGCGATCTTGCACGGCTCGAGCGTCTTCTGCACCAGATCCTCGACGAGCCCCTCGAGCTTGCCGCGCGTCAGCCGCGTCTGCAGATGCAGCGGCCCCGCCGCCGTCGCCGCGATGAACGGCAGGTTGACCTCCGTCTCCAGCGACGACGACAGCTCGTGCTTGGCGCGCTCGGCCGCTTCCTTCAAGCGCTGCAGCGCCATCTTCTCTTTTCGCAGATCGATGTCGTGCGCCGTCTTGAACTGCTCGGCGAGCCAATCGATGATGCGGCGATCGAAGTCCTCGCCGCCGAGATACGTGTCGCCATTTGTAGAGCGCACGTCGAAGACGCCGCCGCGCAATTCGAGGATCGAGATGTCGAACGTGCCGCCGCCGAGATCGTAGACGGCGACGCGCTCGTCTTTCGGCTGCTCGCTTCCGTACGCCAGCGCCGCCGCCGTCGGCTCGTTGATGATGCGCAAGACCTCGAGCCCGGCGATTTTGCCCGCGTCCTTGGTCGCCTGCCGTTGCGCGTCGTCGAAGTAGGCGGGAACGGTGATGACCGCTTCGGTCACCGCCTCGCCGAGATAGTCCTCGGCGATCTCCTTCATCTTCGACAGCACCATGGCGCTGATTTCCGCCGGCGAATAGTCCTTGCCGCGCAGGCGCACGCGCGCGTCGCCGTTGTCGGCGGCGACGACCTCGTACGGCACCGCCGCCAGGTGCGGCGCGATCGCCGGATCGGCCTGCTTGCGCCCGATGAGCCGCTTGACCGCCGTGACCGTGTTCTCCGGATTGGTCAGCGACTGCCGCTTGGCCATCTGCCCGACGAGCCGCTCGCCCGACGCCGCGAACGCCACGATCGACGGCGTGGTGCGCGAGCCCTCGGCGTTCGGAATGACGACCGGCTTGTCACCTTCGAGGAAGGCGACGCACGAGTTGGTGGTGCCGAGGTCGATGCCGACGACGCGCCCCATCAGTTCCTGATCATATCACTCGCCGGCGCCCACCGGCGCTTTGGCGACGGCGACCATGGCCGGGCGCAAGAGGCGCTGACCGATCATGTAGCCGGAGGCGAACTCTTGCGCGACCACGCCCGGCGCGTGCTCGTTGGTCTCGACCTGCTGAATGGCGTCGTGCATCGAGGGATCGAACGGCTTGCCCACCGACGCGAAGCGCACCACGCCGAACTTCTCGAGCGCTTGCAAGAGCAGCTTCTCGGTCTGCTGCACGCCGACGGCGAGCGGATCGCCCGGCGCCGCGTGCTTGAGCGCGCGCTCCAGGTTGTCGACGGCGGGCAACAGCTCCTTCAGGAGCTGCTCGCGGCCGCGCGTCGAAGCTTCGTCCGCTTCCTTCTTCGTGCGCTTCTTGAAGTTCTCGAACTCGGCGGCGGTGCGCAAGAGCCGATCGTGAAGCTCGCGCTTGTCCTTCTCGAGCTTGTCGTTGCGATCGATCTCGGCGCGCAGCTGCTCTTCGAGTGAAATTGGCGAAGTTGGCGCCGGCGGCGCGGCAGCCTCGTCGGGCCCCCCGTCTTCCGGGGAATCGCCGTGGTTGGATTCGTCGTTGCCCATGGATTGTGGAACGTAAACCGGGAGCTAGCGTTTGGCAATGAGGCCGGACACCAACTGCGCCGTAAAATCGACGAGCGTGATCACCTTCGAGTAATTCATGCGCGTCGGGCCGATGACGCCGATGGTGCCGAGCGGGCGCGCCTCGCCGCCGTCTTCGTTTACCGTGCCGTAGCTGGTGGCGACGATGGCGAAGTCGGAGAGCTCGGCGATCGCCGTCTCGGCGCCGATGAACACGCGGATGCCCTCGGCCTGCTGCGTGCTATCGAGGAGCTCGGCCAGCACCCGCTTCTCCTCGAGCCGGCGGAAGAGCGCCTTCATCTTCTCGACCTCGGCGGGATCGCCGGCGGCGATGTTCTCGAGCAGGCGCGCCTGGCCGCTGAAGATGACGTCGGCGGCCGAATCGGGCAGCGCGCGCTGCGACAGCTCGAGCGCCTTCTTCTCGAGCGCCTGATATTGCACGCGCTCGTCGGCGAGCTCCTTCTGCACGCGGGCGCGCACCTGATCGAGCGTGAGCCCGGCGAGGATCTCGTTGAGGTAGTTGTGGATGCGCTCGAGCTCGTCGGCGGCGAGCGGCTCGGCGCTGGCGATGATCTTGTTCGAGACCTGCCCGCTCTTGGCGACGAGGACGGCGAGCAGCTGCCCTTCGCGCAAGCGCATGAACTCGACGTGCTCGAGGACGTCGGTCTCGGGGCGCGGCGTCACCAAGACCGCCGTGTGCGTCGACAGATCGGCGAGCACGTGGGCCGCTTCGCGCAGGGCGCCCTCGATGTCGTCGCCCGAGATCTGATAGCGCTGCGCCAGATCGAGGCGCTCCTTGTCGGAGAGCGAGCGCACCTTCAAGAGCGAGTCGACGAAGAAGCGCAGCCCCTGATCGGTCGGCACGCGGCCGGCCGAGGTGTGCGGCTGCTTGAGCAGGCCCGCCTCTTCGAGGTCGCTCATCACGTTGCGCACCGTCGCCGGCGAGAGATCGATCCCGTGGCGGCGCGTGACCGTGCGCGAACCGACGGCCTCGCCCGTCGCCAGGTATTCGTGGACGATGGCGCCGAGGATCTTGCGCGCGCGGTGGTTCAGATCCGACATCTACACCATTGTATATAGCACCGCCGTCACACGAAGCGGGCGCCGACTTCGTCGGCGAAGAGGACGCCGCGCGGCGTGAGGCGCAATCGCTCGGGATCGACGGTCACGAGCCCTTCGGCCGAGAGGCGCGCGACTTCGTCGGCGTGCGCGGCCACCGGATCGACGCCGTGGAGGCGCGCGTGCGCGGCGCGGTCGATGCCGTCGAGGAGGCGGAGGCCGAGCCACACCGCTTCGCGCTCGAGCGCGGCGGCATCGAGCGTTTCGCGCGTGGCCAAGGGCGGCGCGCGCAGCCACTCGTCGACGGAGCGGGCGACGCTGAAGCGCTCGCCGCCGCCGCCGGGCAGACGGCGGAACGAGTGCGCCGACGAGCCGAGCCCGAGGTATTCGCCGCCGGTCCAGTAGAGCGTGTTGTGCACGGCGCGGCGGCCGGGGCGCGCCCAGCTCGAGATTTCGTAGTGGACCAGGCCGGCGGCGGCCAGGCGCGCGTCGATGCGCTCGTACATCTCGGCGCAGACGCCCGAGTCGGGGACGGCGAGCATGCCGGCGCGCTGAAGGCCGCCGAACGCGGTGCGATCCTCGACCGTGAGGTTGTAGACCGAGACGTGCTCGGGCGCCATGGCGAGGACGCCGGCGAGATCGGCCTCGAGCTCGGTCAGCGTCTGCGACGGGATGCCGAACATGAGATCGACCGAGACGTTGTCGAAGCCGGCGGCGCGCGCGTCGGCGAGCGCGCGCTCGGCCTCGCCGCGGCCGTGGGTGCGGCCGAGCGTGGCCAGGTGCTTGGGCTCGAGCGACTGCACGCCGAGCGACAGGCGCGTCACGCCGGCGGCGCGCAGGGCGTCGAGCTGCGCGCGCGGCAGATCGTCGGGGTTGGCCTCGACGGTGATTTCGAGCGCGCCGTCGGCGTCGCGGGCGCGCGGGAAGGTCGCGCGCACCGCGGCGAGCACGTCGCCGAGGCAGTCGGCGCGCCACAGCCCGGGCGTGCCGCCGCCGAAGTAGATGCTGGCGAGCGCGCGGCCGTCGAACATCGGCGCACGTTCGACGAGCTCGCGCTTCACCGCTTGTGCATACTGTTCGTGCGGACTGCGCGCGCGGGCGTGCACCGCGAAGTCACAATAAGGACAACGTTTGCGGCAGTACGGAAAATGGATATAAACGCCAAACATTCGATGCAGCCCGAAGTCTATCTCGATAATGGCGCGACCACCCGTGTCGACGAGCGCGTCGCACAGGCGGCGATGGAGGCGATGCTCGTCGCCTGGGGCAACCCGTCGTCGGCGCACAAGCTCGGCGTCGAAGCGGCGCGGCGCGTGGCCGAGGCGCGCGCGCGCGTGGCGGCGGCGCTCGGCTGCGTGGCGGCGGAGGTGACCTTCACGTCGGGCGGCACCGAGGCCAACGCGATCGTGCTCGGCGGCGTGGCGGCGCGCGCCAAGCACGTCGTGGTGTCGGCGTTCGAGCATCCGTCGGTGGCCGACGCGGCCAAGGCGCTCGCCGAGCGCGGCGTCGAGGTGACCGTCGTCGCGCCGGAGGCGAACGGCGTCGTTTCGCCGGACGCGTTCGCCGCCGCGGTGCGCGCGGACACGGCATTGGCCGCGTGCATGTGGGTGCAGAACGAGATCGGCACGGTGCAGCCGATCGACGCCATCGCGCGCGCGGTCAAGGCGAAGGCGCCACGCTGCCACGTGCACGTCGACGGCGTGCAGGCGCTCGGCAAGCTCGCGGTCGACGTCGCCGACGCGGCGTTCGATTCGCTGGCGATCTCGGCGCACAAGATCCACGGGCCCAAGGGCGCCGGCGCGCTGTGGCTGAAGAAGGGCGCGCGCGCGCGGCCGCTCGTGTTCGGCGGCGGGCAGGAGCGCGGGCTTCGGCCCGGCACCGAGGGCGTGCCCGGCATCGTCGCGCTCGGGCTCGCCTGCGAGCTCGCCGTCGCGGCGCGCGTCGAAGCGGCGCGCCGCATGGAGGCGCAGCGCGAGCAGCTCTGGCAGGCGATCGCCGCCGCGCATCCGCACGCGCGCCGCAACGGCGAGCCGGCGCATTCGGCGCCGCACATCCTGTCGGTCGGCTTCGGCGGCGTGCCCGCGGAGCCGCTCTTGCACGCGCTCGAAGCCGAAGGCGTCTACGTCTCGGCCGGCTCCGCCTGCCACGCCAAGGACAAAAAGCCGTCGGCGACGCTGCGCGCGATCGGCGTGCCCGACGACACCGGCGTCATCCGACTGTCGCTGTCGCGCTTCACCACCGACGTCGAGATCGCCCGCGCCGCCGCCGCCGTCGCCGCCTGCGTGCGAAAGCTCTCGACGTGAGCGCCGGCGACGAAGTCATCCTCGTCCGCTGGGGCGAGATCTTCTTGAAGGGCGACAACCGCAGCTTCTTCGAGCGCGCGCTCGTCGAGCGCGCCACCCGCGCCGTGTCGCGCTCGCCCGGCGCGCGCACCGATACGAAGGTCGTCAAGACCCACGGCCGCCTCGTGGTGTGGCCCGGCGAAGGCGGCACGCGC
>DASXOU010000203.1:0-23609 GCA_036494045.1 Polyangia bacterium
CAAGCTAGCACGCCGATGTCGACGCGGCACGGACGAGGCGAAATCAGGGCCGAGCTGGAGGTGACTGGTGCGGGCGGGCGCGATATAAACCGCCGCATGGCCAACGTCCGCATCGAACGCGACACCTTCGGCAACATCGAAGTCCCCGCCGATCGCCTGTGGGGCGCGCAGACGCAGCGCTCGCTGCAGAACTTCAAGATCTCGGGCGAGCGCATGCCCCGTGAGCTAGTGCGCGCGCTGGCCCAAGTCAAGCGCGCGGCCGCGCAGGTCAACGCCGAGCTCGGTGTGCTCGCCAAGGACAAAGCGGCCGCCATCATCGCCGCCGCCGACGAGGTCATCGCCGGCAAGCACGACGACGAGTTCCCGCTGGTCGTGTGGCAGACCGGCTCGGGCACGCAGTCGAACATGAACATGAACGAAGTGCTCGCCAACCGCGGCTCGGAGCTGATGGGCGGCGAGCGTGGCCCAGGAAACGAAAATAGCCCGCGCAAGCTGCATCCCAACGACGACGTCAACAAGGGCCAATCGTCGAACGACGTCTTTCCGACGGCGATGTCGGTCGCCGCCGTCGCCGCCGTGACCAAGCACCTCTTGCCGTCGGTGCAAAAGCTCCGCGACACGCTCGCGCAAAAGGCGCAGAAGTTCGCGTGCATCGTCAAGATCGGCCGCACCCACTTGCAAGACGCGACGCCGCTGACGCTCGGCCAGGAGATGTCGGGCTGGGTCGCGCAGCTCGATCACGGCATGGCGCACGTCCGCGCCGCGCTGCCGCACCTCGGCGAGCTCGCGCTCGGCGGCACTGCCGTCGGCACCGGGCTCAACGCGCATCCCGAGTTCGCCACGCGCGTCGCCGCCGAATTGGCCAAGCTCACGAGCCTGCCGTTCACGACTGCGCCCAACAAGTTCGAAGCGCTCGCCGCCAACGACGCCATCGTGCACGCTCACGGGACGCTCAAGACGCTGGCCGCATCATTAATGAAGATCGCCAACGACGTCCGCTGGCTGGCGTCGGGCCCGCGCTGCGGCATCGGCGAGTTGCGCATCCCCGAGAACGAGCCCGGCTCGTCGATCATGCCCGGCAAGGTCAACCCGACGCAGTCCGAGGCGATGACCATGCTGTGCGCGCAAGTGATGGGCAACGACGTCGCCGTCAACATCGGCGGCGCGTCGGGCAACTTCGAGCTCAACGTCTTCAAGCCGCTTCTCATTCACAACTTCTTGCAGTCGGTGCGGCTCCTCGCCGACGGTTGCGTCAGCTTCAACGACAACTGCGCCGCCGGCATCGAGCCCGACGAGGCGCGCATCTCGACGCTGGTGCACGGCTCGCTCATGCTGGTCACCGCGCTCAACCCGCACATCGGCTACGACAAGGCGGCGCAGATCGCCAAGAAGGCGCACAAGGAAGGCACCAGCCTCAAGGACGCCGCGGTCGCGTCGGGCCACGTGAGCGCCGCCGACTTCGATCAGTGGGTCCGCGCCGAAGACATGGTCGGCAACAAGAATTAGCGCCGCGGGCGCCTACACGTCGGAGGGAGTCAGCGCCCCACTGCTGCCTCTTGTTTGACGCTGCAGGTGCTCGAACTTTCAAGGTAATACATCGGCGCACACGCGCGATTCCAGGCGCTTGCATAAGCGGATCGGTCCCATTCCCACGCAAGCGCGCTCACCAAATATCGGCGCGCATGTTGCTCATTCGCCTCCTACTTCGAGGAGGCCTCATGACGCGGCACTGGATCCGGGCATTCGCGATCGTGTTGTCGATGGCGCTCGCGGGCTGCATCGCCGGCGAGGCCTCGAACGGCGACGATCCCGCCGAAGACCGCGGCGAACAGGCGATCGCGTCGATCCCGCAGTTCGCGCACAAGCGCTTGTGCGACGAGCCCGCCGACGGCTACATGGCCTGCCACGCGCGCGTTCGCGTCGATGCCTACGGCGCAGCGGCGGTGAACGCGACCCCGCAAGGGCTCGCGCCGGCCGATCTGCAGAGCGCGTACAAGGTCGACACCTCGCTCGGTGCCGGCAAGACCATCGGCATCGTCGACGCGATGGACGATCCGACGGCCGAGAGCGATCTTGCGACCTATCGCTCGCAGTTCGGGCTGCCCGCGTGCACGACGGCGAACGGATGCTTCCGCAAGCTGAACCAGAGCGGCGCGACCAGCCCGCTGCCGGCGGCGGACTCGGGATGGTCGGGCGAGATCGCGCTCGACCTCGAGATGGCGTCGGCGATCTGCCCGAATTGCAAGATCCTCCTCATCGAGGTCAACTCGGCGACGACGGCGAACCTCGGCACCGGCGTGAACACGGCGGTCAAGCAGGGCGCCAGCGTCGTCAGCAACAGCTATGGCGGCGGCGAGAGCTCGTCGGACGCGTCGTTCGACACCAGCTACTACAATCATCCCGGCGTCGCCGTCTTCGCGTCGTCGGGCGACGGCGGCTATGGCGTCGAGTATCCGGCGGCGTCGCCGGACGTGATCGCCGTCGGCGGCACGTCGCTGGTCAAGTCGTCGACCGCGCGCGGCTGGACCGAGGCGGTGTGGGGCTCGACGACCAACAAGAACGGCGGCGCCGGCTCGGGCTGCTCGAAGTACTCGACGAAGCCGACGTGGCAGAAGGACTCGGGCTGCGCCAAGCGCACGGTCGCCGACGTCTCGGCGGTCGCCGATCCCAACACCGGCGTCGCGGTCTACGAGGCCGGCTCGTGGCAGGTCTACGGCGGCACGTCGGCGGCGTCGCCGATCGTGGCGTCGATCTGGGCGGCCACGGGTCACGGCGCCGACGCGACGCCGGGCTCGTATCCGTACGCGAACCCGAGCCACTTCTATGACGTCACGACCGGCGCCAACGGCTCGTGCGGCGGCTCGTACTTGTGCACGGCGGTCGCGGGCTACGACGGACCGACGGGCGTCGGCACGCCCGACGCGGCGACGATGGTCGGCACCGGAGGCACCGGCGGCTCGGGCGGCGGCGGTGGCGGCGGCACCGGCGGCGCAGGCGGTGGCGGCGGCGGCGGAACCGGCGGCGCGGGCGGCGGCGGTGGTGGCGGCACCGGCGGCGTCGGTGGCGGCGGTGGCGGCGGCGGCACCAGCACCTGCTCGCACTCGATCTGCACTACGGGCAAGAAGCTGACGTCGGGTTGCGACGCGTGCGCGACGACGATCTGCTCGGAAGACAGCTACTGCTGCCACACCCGCTGGGACAGCGTCTGCGTCGGCGAGGTGCAGTCGATCTGCGGCGAGAGCTGCCAGTAGGCGCGAGCTACTTCTTGGGAATGCTCGACGGCGGCGGCGTCTCGATCGGTGCGTGGGTCGTGCCGCTCGGCGGCGTCGCGGCCGCGGCGCTGTCGACGGGGAACGGCCCGTAGGTGCCGCCCGGCTTGTTGGTGCTGGGTCCGTTCTCGATCCAGAACTCCTTGCCGTCGGGCGCGATCAAGATCCACGTCTTGTGACCGAAGCTGGCCGAGCGAATCCGCGCCGACACGTCGATCTTCTTCGCGTCCTTGGGCGGCGGCTTGACCGGATGCGAATCGATCTCCGCCGAGGTCAGCTTCTTGTACGCGTTCTGCACCGGCACCGGCGCCGAAGCGAGCTGCGCAAACAACACGATCGTCGCGAGCATGCGGCCTCCTTCGCGTGAGGTTAGTGCGTGAGCTTCTTATAGCGGATGCGATGCGGCACGGCGGCGTCGGCGCCGAGCCGGCGCTTCTTGTCGGTCTCGTAGGCTTCGTAGTTGCCTTCGAACCAGACGACGTTGGCTTCGCCCTCGAAGGCGAGGATGTGCGTGGCGACGCGATCGAGGAACCAGCGATCGTGGCTGATGACCACGGCGCAGCCGGCGAACTGATAGAGCGCCTCTTCGAGCGCGCGCAAGGTGTCGACGTCGAGATCGTTGGTCGGCTCGTCGAGGAGCAAGAGGTTGCCGGCGGCCTTGAGCGTCATCGCCAGGTGCAAGCGGTTGCGCTCGCCGCCCGAGAGCTCCTTGCCGAGCTTCTGCTGATCGGAGCCGCGGAAGCCGAACCACGAGGTGTACGCGCGCGTGTTGATCTTCTGCTTGCCGAACTCGAGGAACTCGGCGCCGAGCGAGATCTGCTGCCACACGCTCTTGTCGGGCGCGATCGCTTCGCGTGACTGATCGACGTACGCGAGCTTGACGGTGGAGCCGACCTTGAGCGCGCCGTCGTCGGGCTTCTCGTTGCCGACGATCATGCGGAACAGCGTCGTCTTGCCGGCGCCGTTCGGGCCGATGACGCCGACGATGCCGCCCTTGGGCAGTCGGAAGTTCAAGTCTTCGATGAGCAGGTTCTCGCCGAAGCCCTTCTTGACGTGATCGGCGATGACCACGTCGTCGCCGAGGCGCGGGCCGAGCGGGATCTGGATCTCGATGTCGTCGGCCTTCTTCTCGCCGCCTTGCGCGAGCAGCTCTTCGTAGCGCTGGATGCGCGCCTTGGACTTGGCCTGGCGCGCCTTGGGCGACGCTTTGACCCACTCGAGCTCGCGCGCGAGCTCGCGCTGGCGCGCGGTCTCCTGCTTCTCCTCGTCGGCGAGCCGCTTGCCCTTCTGCTCCAGCCACGACGAGTAGTTGCCCTTCCACGGAATGCCGGCGCCGCGATCGAGCTCGAGGATCCAGCCGGCGACGTTGTCGAGGAAGTAGCGATCGTGGGTGATGGCGACGACCGTGCCGGGGAAGTCCTTCAAGAACTTCTCGAGCCACTCGACCGATTCGGCGTCGAGGTGGTTGGTCGGCTCGTCGAGGAGCAGCATGTCCGGCTTCGACAAGAGCAGGCGGCAGAGCGCGACGCGGCGCTTCTCGCCGCCCGACAGATGCTTGACGTCGGCGTCGGGCGGCGGCAGGCGCAAGGCGTCCATCGCGATCTCGAGCGTGCGATCGAGCTCCCAGGCGTTGGCGGCGTCGATCTTGTCCTGCAGCTTGGCCTGCTCGGCCATGAGCTTGTCCATGTCGGCGTCGGGATCGGCGAACTTCGCCGACACTTCCTCGAAGCGGCGCAAGAGGTCCTTCAGGTCTTTGACGGCCTCTTCGACGTTTCCCTTCACGTCCTTGGTCTCGTCGAGGACGGGCTCTTGGGGCAGGTAGCCGATCTTGATGCCGTCGGCGGGGAAGGCTTCGCCGATGAACTCTTTGTCGACGCCGGCCATGATGCGCAGGAGGGTCGACTTGCCGGCGCCGTTGCCGCCGATGACGCCGATCTTCGCGCCCGGGTAGAACGAGAGGTAGATGCCTTTGAGGATCTCGCGCTTGGGCGGGACGACCTTGCGCAAATCCTTCATCGTGAAGATGTATTGCTGGGCCATGGTGCCCGCGTTCTAGCACATCGGACGCGTCATGAGCACGTGGTCGCGGGCCAGACGTTGGTCCACGTTCCGGTCTCGAGATCGAGGGTCCACAGATCGTCGAAGGTGCAGCCGTCGGCGCGCACCCCGCCCGAGAGCCACAACACGGTGCCGCTGACGGCGACGGCGAACGAGGTGCGCGCGGGTGGCGCGTTGGTCGTCGGCAGCGCGTTCCAGACGATGTCGTTGCCGAGGGCGTCGAGCGCGCCGATCCAGACGCCGTCGGCGACCGCGAGCGGCTCGGAGTTTTGATCGTACCAGACGAGCTCGGCGCCGCTCGTCGGCAGGTCGCCCGATTCGGCGACGTCGTGCCAGGTGCTGGTGAAGAGCGAGAAGCCGTGCACGCCGACCAGATCGCGCGCGAACAGCGTCGAGCGCGTCGGATCGTAGACGCCGGACGCCGGCACTTGCAGCGAATTGCCGTCGATGAACATCCAGCTGCCCTGGTCGGAGTCGCCGAAGTCGAGCTCGTAGGTTTCGATGCCGGCGTAGATGACGCGGTCGTGCATGTCGTCGTAGACGGCCATCTCCGAGGCGGCGTCGACGGGCGGCGAGCCGACGGCGGCGAGCTTGGTGAACGTGATGTCGTCGGTCGAGAGCGCCCAGACGTCGTTGATGGCGGCGCCGCCGATGTAGATGATGCGGTTGCGCATGTCGTCGAAGGCGGCGGCGTAGTTGGCGCGCGGGCCGGGGTTCGACGCGGGCATGAGCTCGGTCCAGCCGCCGCAGGCGCCGAACGAGTAGCGCCACAGCTGGTTCGAGGGGATGTTCGGGCCCTGGCCGCCGAGGGCGTAGATCTGGTTGGTCGCGGGCACGAGGACGGCGGCGACCTCGCTGCGCGCGGTCGGGCGCGCCAGCGACGGGCACTGCTGCGGGCCGCTGACGGTGCAAGCGGCGAGCGCGAGCGCGGGGGCGAGCGCGAGCGGAGCGGGGCGCATCGCGCACATCATACGCGACGCTAGCGGCCGGCGCCGCCGGTTACGCGGCCGTCATTCAGCGAATCGTGCCGCCGAAGCCGGCGCCCATGCCGCCGCCGTCGAAGACCGCGGGACCGAGGTGCAGCGTGCGATCGAAGGCGAAGCGCAGCGGCAGCGGCGCGTGCGCGGCCGAGACCACCGTCGTCGCGAAGACGCCGATGCCGAGGCCGGTCGCGGTCGGGGTGCCCGGCGTCGCGCCGTAGAGCTCGAGCGCGTCACGCTCGCGCATCGTCTCGAGCGTGTAGCCGTGCTGGAAGCGGAGGATGTCGTGCGTCACGCGCGCCGAGTGCTCCTCGAAGTACGTGGGCACGTGCGGCGGCGGCGGCGTCGGATCGGCGGGCGCGACCAGCCACACCGGCGCGGGCGGCCACAGCGGCGCGGCCGGCGGGTCGGCGGCGACGGGGCGGGCGACGGCGAAGGCGCCGAAGAGGAAAACAATTGCCACTACGCGATTCACGCAGCCATTAGGTGCAAACCGTAGGCCGGTGACGACCGTCCGCCCGCCCGATGGTGCGCCGTTCGTGCGCGCTCAGACGAGCGGGCCGATCAACAGCGCGGTCGCGTCGGCGCCGGCGTCGAACTGGTGCACACCCGCGTCGACGACGACGAGCGCGTTGGCCCCGAGCATCGACGTGAGCACGCCCGAGCCCTGCCGCGCCATCGGCGTGGCCACGAGGCGCCCGTCGACGAAGCGCACGCGCGCGCGCAGAAACTGCCGCCGATCGCCGCGCGTCGCCAGCGGCGCGTCGAGGCGGACGGTCGCGCGCGGCAGATCGATCGGCGTGGCGCAGCCGAGCGCGGCGCGGATCGCCGGCCGCACGAACAGCGTGAACGCGACCATCGCCGACACTGGATTTCCCGGGAGCCCGTAGTAGGGCGTGCCGTCGAGCACCGCGAGCGCGACCGGCTTGCCCGGCTTCATGTCGACGCGCCACGCGGTCAGCTCGGCGCCTCGCGACGCCAGCGCCGCCTTGACGTAGTCGTGCTCGCCGACCGACACGCCGCCCGTCGATACGATCAGATCGGCGCCCTGCGCCTCGCCGATGGCGGCAACGACGGCGTCGAGCTCGTCGCGGACGAGCGGCAGCACGCGCGGCTCGCCGCCGTGCTCGCGCACCATCGCCGCGAGCGCGTAGCTGTTGGTTTCGGCGATGGCGCCCGGATCGAGCGGCTGATCGACGTCGCGCAGCTCGTCGCCCGTCGACAAGATGGCGACGATCGGCCGCCGCGTCACCGCCACGCGCGCGCGCCGCGACGAGGCCAGCGTGCCGAGCTCTGGGGCGCCGAGCCTGACGCCCGCGCGCAAGACGACCTCGCCGGCGCGCACGTCCTCGCCGCGATCGCGGACGTGGTCGCGCAGCTTGACCGCGCGCCGCAGCGTGACCGCGTCGCCCGCGCGATCGGTGTGCTCCTGCATGATGACGGCGTCGGCGCCGGGCGGCAGCGGTGCGCCGGTCATGATGCGGTAGGCCTCGCCGGCGGCGAGCGCGCGCGTGACGACGTGGCCGGCGGCGACCTCGCCGACGACGCGCAGCACCGCGCCGTCGACGGCGTCGGCGGTGCGCACGGCGTAGCCGTCCATCGCCGAGTTGTCGTGCGGCGGCACGTCGCCGGGGGCGACGACGTTTTCGGCGAGCACGCGGCCGAGCGCGTCGGCGGCCGAGACGCGCTCGGCGCCGAGCGGGCGGACCGGAGCGAGCGCGCGCGCCTGCGCCTCCTCGACGGAGATGAGCTCGCCGGCCATCGCGAGCTAGTTCACTTCGACGAGCGCGCAGTCGAAGACGAGATCGGCGTTGGGCGGAATCGCCGCGCCGGCGCCGCGCTCGCCGTAGCCGAGCCTGGCGGGAATGTGCAACTGGCGGCGGCCGCCGACCTTCATGCCTTCGAGGCCTTCGTCCCAGCCTTTGATGACCATGCCGCTGCCGAGCGTGAACTCGATCGGCTCGTGGCGATCGACCGAGCTGTCGAACTTCTTCTTCGAGTCGGCGAGCCAACCGGTGTAGTGGACCTTGATCTTCTTGCCCGCCTTGGCTTCGGCGCCGGTGCCCTTGCGGATATCGACGTATTCGAGCCCGTCGGGCAGGACGGTGGCCTTCATGCCCTTGACGTCGGTGGGCACGCTGGTGTCGGCGAGCGCGATGGCGCCGAGCGGAAGAAGGATGGCGGCGAGAGCGGCGACGGACAGGAGCCGAGCGATCATGCGTTTTCCTCCGGGCGGCGATGCTACCATACCGGCGCATGGCGCTGACCTTGGAGGTCACGTATGCCGATCGCTCGGCGCTCAAGCACGCGCTCGAGTCGCAGCTCGCGCGCGGCGGGCTCTACGTTGCGGTCGACGCCAGCGCCCTGCCGCCGTTGTGCGAGCTCGTGCTGCGGTTGTGCGGCAACGGCACGGCGCTCGAGGTGCCGGCGCGGCTGACGGTGGCGACGGCGGAGGCGGCGTGTGTCGAGATCGCGGCGGCGGCGCTGGGCGAGCTGGTCGCGGCGGTCGGCGCGCATGCGGCCAACGCGGCGGCGCAGCCCGGCGCGGCGACGGCGCGCATCGTCGATCCCGCTGCGGACGCGGCGAGCGACGACGCGGCGAGCGACGGCGGCGAGCGTGACGGCCCCGATACGCGCGGCGTGATGTCGCTCGATCGCAAGATCGCGGTGATGGCGGTGGGAGAGAAGGTGCAGCTGGCGCTGCACGGCAACCGCGACGCGCGCCAGCTGCTCATGCGCGATCGCGCCGGCATCGTGCAGTCGTCGCTGGTGCGCAATCCCAAGACCACGCTCGACGAGGTGCAGGCGCTGGCGCGCGCCCCGCATCTCGCGGCCGATACCGCCGAGATGCTGGCGGCGCATCCGGTGTACGGCGCGTCGCCGCAGGTCGCGCTGGCGCTGGTGCGCAACCCGCGCACGCCGCTGCCGACGGCGACGCTGCTCATCGCCAAGCTGTCGCCGGCCGATCTGCGCACGGTGGCCAAGGGGCTCGGCGTGCGCACCCAAGTGGCGGCGGCCGCGCGCAAGCGGCTGGTCGATCGCTGATGGCGTCGACGGCGCTGATGTCGCGCACGGCCCTTTATTGTGCGATCGCATCATGGTTATTATGCGGATGCACAACGCCACCGCACTGGTCGCTGCCGTTGCCGGCGCTCGATCGCGTGCCGCTGACGGTCGCGCAGCGCTCGGCGGACGACGTGTGGATCGCCGGCGGCGCGCTCGGCTCCGGCGGCGACGCGATGATCCTGCACTACGACGGTCACTCCTGGACCCGCACCGATCCCGGCACCGACGCCACGCTCTGGTGGGTCGACGCGCCCGACGCGAGCACGCGCTGGTTCGTCGGCGAGCGCGGCACCGTCCTCCGCGGCGACGCGCTCACGGCCGTCAGCGTGCCCACGACGTCGACGCTCTACGGCGTGTGGCAATCGCCGGCCGGCACTGTCTGGATCGTCGGCGGCGTGCCCGACTTGAGCGGCGTCATCCTGCGCAGCGACGGCGGCAGCGCGTTCGCCGACGTCACCCCCGCCGGCAGCGACGGCGCTTACTTCAAGGTGTGGGGCGCGTCCGACGACGACGTCTGGATCTGCGGGCAGGCTGGCGTGCTCGTGCACTGGGACGGCAGCGCGCTCGCCGCCGTCGACAGCGGCCAAGCGGCCAACGTCCCGCTGTTCACCGTCGCCGGCCGCGCCCACGACGACGTCTACGCCGTCGGCGGCCTCGGCACCGCCGTGGTGCTGCACTATGACGGCAGCAGCTGGAGCGCGCTCGGCGACGCCGTGCTGGCGACGATGCCGGGGCTCACCGGCGCCTCCGTCGACAGCGACGGCACCGTCGTCATCGTCGGCGGCAGCGGCGCCAAGCTGCGCGGCAAACCGGGCGCGCTCGTCGACGAAACCGCGTTCGCCACGCGCGAAGATCTGCACGCCACCAGCATCGTCGGCGGCCAAGTCTTCGCCGTCGGCGGCAGCTACCTGGCGCCGGCGCCCGCGCCGCGCACCGGCGTCGTCGTTCACTTCGGCGGCGACGTCTCGTCGACCGTAAAGTAGCGCGCGGTCACTTACACGGAACGACGCCGCGCTGCCGCTCGATGCACAGCAGCCGATCGCGCACCATCGGCAGTGAATAATGCTGCGACGTGCGCTCCTTCCGCGGCCACTCGATGTCCACCGACTCGAGCGCCCCCTCGCGCCCCAGCCCGAAGATGAGATCCGTCGAATTCGCCGACCCCGCGCAGCCGCCCACGCGCACCACGCGCGTCGTCGTCACCGACGGCCCGTACGCGGTGACGCGCGCGCCGATCGCGTTGCGATTGAGCGTGTGCTCGTCGGAGAGGCGCAGCTTGACCCAATGATTCGGCACGTGCCCGGCGTTCTTGTTGATGTACACGAACGTCGGTCCGTCCTCGAACCCCGTCGGTGGCTTCATGATCTTGTTGGGCGCCGGGATCGCCAGCACCATGCCGCCGACGTCGGCCTTCAGGTTCCCCGCTTTCGGTGACAGCGAATTGTAGCCGCCGTAATGCGTGACCACGAGATCGTCGAACCCGTCGCCGTTCAGGTCGCCGGTCGCGATTCCGTTGGCAGCCTCGTGCATGAAGAAGAGGTCGTGAATCAGGCTGTGCTGCGACGCCGCCACGCCCGCCTCCGAATACGAATCCATATCCTCGAGCGAGATGTAATCGCGTTTGTGCCAATTGGTTCCCGGTGATTTTCGCCGCGGCGGATTGTGCTCGTAATCCATATCGGTCATATCGAGCAGACGATATTCGAGCGTGCGATCGGTAAGCTCGATCTTCTCCGGTTTTCCACGCGCCGCCGCCGGCGTGTCGTTCACCAACAAGCGCCCGGGCGAGTTGGTCCAATCGCCGATGAATCCGTCGTTGCCGCGGGCCAGCGCGCCGGCCCAATAGAGATCGAGATCGCCGTCGTTCTCCACGTCGAACATCACGGCCGCGAACGCGAACTCGTAAGCGGCGATCCCGTGCGCGTAGTTGTGCTCGTCGTACAGCGGCAGCGCCGAGGGCGCGAAGTTTTCCCGCCGCGTCAGATCGGGCGCGATATAGGGCGAATGATGCACAGTAATCAGATCCGAAATATCCCGATATCCGTCCGCGGCCGGCGTCAATATCGCGTTCGCCAGCCGCGCCTTGTCCATCGCGTAATTGATCGGGGCCAGCGCCAAAATCGATTCGTCCGTTTTTTCCTTGTTCACGAGCGCCATGTTCGATGCCGACATCGACTGGCCGCCGCAGTTCGCCAGGAACACCTCTTCGCGCCCGTCACCGTCGAGATCGCCGGCCGCCGCGCCCATCCAGCAGCCTTCCCATTTGTCGTCGTCGAAGCGGGTATCGCGAATGAATCCCTTGCCCTTGTCGTTCATATACACGCGCAGCCGATCGCCTTCGTCGGTCGACACGATCAAATCGGGATATCCGTCGAGGTTTTCGTCGACGAAGATCGACGACCATGAATGGTCCGCCTTCTCCCCCGCCGGCTTGCCGTCGACGGTCTGGTCGTAGATCGGCTCGTCCTTCCCCGACGACGGGAAATACATGGTCGCCTTCAACTTCTCGTCCTCGATCAATCCCGAGACGTGCCACTCCTTGGCCACGTTCTTGAACGTCAGCTTCCCGGTTTCGGCGAGCTGATTCAGATACAGCTCGTTTTGATTGCCGCCGAAACGGCGCATTCCGAATCCATAGAAATCGGGATCCTGATAATTGGCGACGAGGACGTCCAGATCGCCGTCGAGATCGACGTCGGCGACCGACACCGAGAACGAGGCCCAGCGCCCGCCCACGCCCGCCTCTTCGGTCACGTCCTTCCACTCGGGAATCCCGTCGCCGTCGCTGTCGCCCATGTTGATGAACAGCGAATTGCGCCCTTCATATTCGGGTTTCCCCGCGTAATCGACCTTCACGTCGCGCCCGTCGACGAGCGGATGGCGCAAGAACTGCGGCAGCCGAATCTTGATCGCCCGCTTTTTCTCTTCGCGCCCGATATTGCGTTGGGCCGGATATCCGCGCAGCGCCGTCTCCTCGGTGGTGAACGGCAATCCCGCCAGATCGTCGGTGACCCAGAGGTCGAGCCGCCCGTCGCCGTTGAAGTCGGCGGCCACCGCGCCCGTCGACATGCGCCCGATGGCGAACTCGTCGTCCTTGACGCTCTCGCGCGGCTTGTATTTGTTCTCGATCAACAATTCCGCGCGCACGTTCTTCTGATTCCCGCGCGCCTCCAGATCCTGCACGCTGACGAGGATCGGATTTCCCTCCGCGTCGTTTCCCTGGTTCAAATACAAGACGCATGGTTTTTGCGGCAGCGGCTTTTCTGTGAGGACGTTCTTCTCCGTCCTCGTCCCCACGGTCTGCCCCGATTGCGGCAGAAATAGATCCATTTTTCCGTCGCCGTTGAAATCGGCGATGACCGCGCCGCGGGTGCGGAAGATCTGATTTCCCGTCGCGCGCGCTCCCAATGTCGCGCCTATTTCCTCGAACGGCCGATAATGCTTGTCGATCGCGATCGGCCGCTCCGAATGCACGTCGGTCGCCATCGCCGCGCGTCGCGCCGGCTCGACGTCCTCCTCGACGGGCGCCAGATGAAACCGCCGCATCAAGAGCACGCGCAACACGTGTAGGTCGTCGGCGCCGACGACGTCGATCGCGTACCAGCGCCCGACCGCGAGCGCCGCGATCACCGCGACCAGCGCCACCGAAGCACCGACGAGGTTTCTGCGCGGCCGCGTCACCATCGCCTCACAATAGGTTGGAGTCGGAGAACGAGCGCCACAACGGCCGCGCGTATTCGGCGCTGGCGTCGCGGATCTTTTGCGCCAGCGCGTCGGGCAGCTTCACGTCGACCTCGAGGATGTCGACGATGCGCTCGTACGCCACCAGTGTCACGCGCAACAGGATGTCGTCGCCGCGCTTGACCGGCCGCAAGTAGATCTGCTCGAGCCCGAGCTCGTGGTTGTTGGCGACATACATCGTGTCGCCGTCGACGTCGGCGGCGTAGGCGTAGACCGGCGCCGGCCCGTCGCGCAGAAACAAGTGGCGCTTCTCGATGGGCTCGGAAGCGCGCATCACGCCGACGCCGAACCCGGGCACGTCGTAATCCTCGGCGAAGACGAGGAGGTCGATGGGCAGGTTGCCGACCACGACCGCGCGCTTGCCGTCGCCCGAGCGCAGCGTCACCTCGAGCGCGCCGTCGACGTACTTGTGCGGCGACGGCTCGGTCCCGAAGCGTGTGCGCGGCGAAACCTCGCGCAAGGTCGCGGTCGTCCAGATCGGCTCGTAGGGCACCGTGCGCAGCGTTTTACGCGTGTAGATGCCCGGCGGAATGAACGAGAAGAACTGGAACGTGTCGCCCGCGCGCAGATCGCTGAAGGTCTGCGCCGGGATCTCGTGCCCGCCGCGCTCGACGCGATAGAAGCGCCGCTGCACCTTGCGCCGCGAGTCCTGCGTCGAATAGCCGCCGATGGTCTTGGTCCCGTCGACGGCGACGGGAAACGTCCCGAGCTCGCGCGTCACGTCGCGCAGCCTCGCGAAGTCGATCGGCACGCGCGGAATCGTCTTGTGATAATCGAGCACGTCGGCCAGCACCGCGTCGCCGTCGTCGATGCCGTCGACGGCGCGCACCAGCTCGAAGTAACCGTGCGCCGGCAGCGTCATCCACGCGTGCCACATCTCGCCCACCGAATCGCTCGCGCTCAGCTCCCACAGCCCGGGGAACAAACAATTGTTCACCAGCGCCATCCGCTTTGGCCGCGCGCCGCCGTTGGGCACGACCTTGCCGCCTTCGAAGCGATATTCCTCGTCGTCGTTGAAGAGGCCGCGCACAGTCGCGTAGCCGTACTCCGAGTTCTTGTCCTGCAGCGACAGCTCGACGCCGTTGCGCGAATATTCGGCGAGCATGAGGTTGAGCTTGTCGAACGGCGACAGCGTGCTCCCGTGCGGATACGGAAGCAGCGGCGTCACCATGCGCGCGTCGACGCTGTCGTAATCGAGCGCGTCGTCTTTTCCGAAGCGCACGCCGAGGAGGTTGCGCTTGGCGTCGTAATGCACGTCGACCGTGTCGAAGCGCGACATCACCGAGCGATAGCGGTTCACCGACTGCGTCGAGCTCGTGAGCGGCTGTCCGTCGGGCAGGCGCTCCTCGAGATCGGCCTTGATGGGCACGCCGCGCATGTCGACGTCGTGCTTGCGCGCGCAGCCGCCCGCCGCGACGGTAGCCGCGACGAGCGCAACGGCAGCGAGCGGTGCTACTCTCATGGCGGCCAACGCTATCATGATCCCGTTTGCCCCGTCGCTGACGATCGTCGTGCCCGCGTTCAACGAACGCGACAATCTGCCGCGCGTGCTCGGCGACGCCGTCGCCTTCGCCAAAGAGCGCTGCCGCGCCGCCGAGGTCCTCGTCATCGACGACGGATCTTCCGACGGCAGCGCCGCGCTCCTCGACGAGCTCGCGCGCGCGCACGCCGGCACCTTGCGCGTCGTCCGTCACGATCACAACCGCGGCCTCACCGCCGCGCTGCGCACCGGCTTTTACGGCGCGCGCAACGACTTCGTGACCTGGATTCCTGCCGACGGACAGATCCGACTCGACGAGCTCGCCAAGATCCTCGACGTCTGGCGCGATCACGATCTGGTGCTCTCGACCTATCGCCGCCGCGACGACGGAATCATGCGAACGATTTTATCGCGCGGCCTGCGCCTGCTCTTGCGCGTCACCACCGGCCTCGTCGATCGCCTCGAAGGCGTCTACCTGTTCCGCCGCGCGCTCCTCGACGAGCTCGACCTCGTCGCCGCGCAATCGGCCGGCGCCATCGGCTTCGAGATCGCGGTCAAGGCGCGACGCCTCGGCAAGGTAGTCGGCTCGACCGAGATCGAGTGCGCGCCGCGACTCTCGGGCGCGAGCAAAGTGGCCAACGCGCGCAACGTGGCCCAGTCGTTCGCCGAGCTCTGGCGCATCCGCCGGTCGCTAGGACGCATGTCTGTACGTAAACCGCCTACATCCGACCCGGGGCACTCCAATCCCCACTAGGGAATGGAGTCCCCAGTACTGAGCGGCAAACTCCGCGGAATCGTATGGGCGCCGCCCGGCACTGCTCTTGTATTGGACGGCTCCCCATGGTCCCTCTGATCGTCTTCAGCGCCTTGCTCGGGTTCGCCATTCTCTGCGTGCTCGTCTCGGCCGCCTTCACGGGTCTTCGCCGGCGTATGCAGGAAAAGCGGCTCGCGAGCGCCAAGCGCAAGCTCCTCATCCACAGCATCAACGACGATCGCTGCACCGGCTGCGAAGCGTGCATCACCGTCTGTCCGACCGACGTGCTCGAGCTGCAAGGGACCAAGTCGCGCGTGGCGCGCATGAGCGATTGCATCCAGTGCGAGCAGTGCGTGTCGGCGTGCCCGACGACCGCGCTGGTCATGCACTACGAAGGCACCAAGGCGCCGCCGATCCGCCTGCCCAACCTCGACGACTTCTACCAGGCGGTGCCCGGCCTCTACCTCATCGGCGAAGCGGCGGGCAAGCCGCTCGTGAAGAACGCGTCGAACCTCGGCCGCGCCGTCGTCGAGCACGCGCTCAAGACCGGGCTGCGCCCGAACGCGTACGGCAACGGGCAGGTCGACGTGCTCATCGTCGGCTCGGGCCCCGGCGGCTTGTCGGCGGCGCTGTCGTGCGTGCAGCGCGGGCTGTCGTACGCGCTCATCGAGAAGGACGAGCTGGTCGCGGCGACGATCGCGCGTTGGCCCAAAGGCAAGGAGTGCATGGCCGAGCCCTACGACGTAAAGTGCGTCGGCCTGCTGCCGGTGTTCGACTGTGGCAAGGACGAGCTCCTCGCCGCGTGGCGCACGATCCTCGACAAGAACCGCATCCACGTCTCGACGCGCGAGACCGTCGAGGACGTGCAGCGCGACACGCGCGGTTGGTTCAACGTCAAGACCAACAAGCAGGTGTTCTCGGCGCAGCGCGTGGTGATGTCGATCGGCACGCGCGGCAAGCCGCGCAAGCTCGGCGTGCCCGGCGAGCACCTGGCCAAGGTGTCGTCGCTGCTCACCGACGCGGCCGATCATCGCGGGCAGCGCGTGCTCGTCGTCGGCGGCGGCGACTCGGCGGTGGAGGCGGCGATCGCGCTCTCGGAGACGGCGCAGCGCGTGACGCTGTCGTATCGCGGCAAGCAGCTCTCGCGCTGCAAGGCGAAGAATCGGCAGAAGCTCGACGAGGTGGTGAAGGCGGGGCGCGTGGTCTTGCGCTACGCCACCAACGTCGCCGAGATCAAGAACGACGCGGTGACGCTCAAGGGCGGCGATCAGTACGAGACCATCGCCAACGATCACGTGTTCGTGTGCATTGGCGGCGATGCGCCGGTCAAGTGGCTCGAGTCGGTGGGCGTGAGGTTCGTCGAGCAGCCGCACATGGCGTCGCGTCCGCCGACGGACAGGCTGGTGGAGAAGCTGGTCGGGCCGCTGCACGAGACGACGCGCGAAGGCGCGGGCGGCGGCGCGGCGGCGGCGGTCATGATCGATCCGGCCGGGCTCGGCGGCGTCGGCGGCGAGCTCGAGGAGCAGCGCACGGTGATCCGCTTCCCCGTCGAGAAGGTTCGCCGCATCGCCTGAAAGTCCGCCGCACGTGAAAGTGCGCCGCAGCGCGCGAGCATCGCTATAATGGCGCGATGCGCACGCTTCATCTTGCCATTGGACTACTGACGTTCGCCGGTTGTCACTCGTTCGAAGTGACGGGGCCGCCCGACACGCGCATCGAGCTCGATCTCGGCGTCGAGATCACGCAGACGCCGCCCGATCTCGACTGCTTCAACAGCGCCTGCGGCGGCTGCTCGTCGTGGGCGAACTTCGACGGCACGCCGTCGAAAGTGGGCGACCCGTGCTTGTACAAGGGCGTCTATCAGTGCATGGGCACGTCGCTGGTGTGCAGCGCCACGACGTGCCTGACCTGCTCGACGGGCGGCAAGACACCGGTCGGCACGGTGTGCGGCGCCGACGGCCATACGATCGTGGAGCTCACCTACAGCGGCGCGACCTGCAGCGCGTACGATCTCGGCTCGGCGATCGGCATGTGCAATCACGGCGAGAACGACAAGTGCCTCTCGCATTGCACGGGCCCCGACGGCAACAACCAGTATCACTGCGCGGCGGTGTGCGCGAGCGACGACGGCGGTGGCACCGGCTGCGCGCACTCGGCGTCGGAGACGTGCGAGACCCTCGCCGGCTGCTGACGCGCGCGACTATTCTTCGCGCGGTTCGTCCGATGGCGACGGCGATGGCGACGGCGACGCCGATTCGTCCGGCGCGTCCTTCGGCTGCAGGCGATGGAGCAGCCGCGCCACGTTGCGCGCGATCTCCGGATCCGAGTCGGCCCACATGAGCGCGACGCCGTGCTCGTCGAGCCGCACCACCTCGCCGTAGAGGCGCACCGGCCGCCGCCGTTCGTCGAGCGCGTCGAACACCAGCACCTCGAGCTCCATCCCGACCTCGAGGATCGCGAGATCGTGCCCGTCGGCGCTCAAGTAGACGCCGCCGAGCGAGATGTTGCGTGCCGGCAGCACCAGCGTTTCGGCGGCCGCGTGCAGCTCGACCGACGCGAACATTTCGAAGCGCTGATGGCGGCGCGAGTTCTTCGGCTGCGGCGGCGGCGGTGGTGACGACGGTGGCGTCGGTGGCGACGACGGCGGTGATTCTTCCACGGCGACATCGTAGCACGCGCGCCCGCCCCCATGTTAGAAGGAGGGCCATGTCGAGCGAGCCCCAATTGATCGTCCGGCGAATCGGCGGCGTCGACCTGCGCGCCGCCACCGAGCTCTTCGTGCTGCAGCAGCGCGGCTACGGCCGCGACGTCGACGTCGACCGCTTGCGGCCGGCGGTGCAGGCGGCGCTCGAGGACTCCGATCGCGTCCTCGTCGTCGGCGCGTTTCACGAAGGGCTGCCCGGCTTCGCGCACGGCAAGATGGTCGGCGTCCTCATGATGACGGTCTTGACCTCGCTCGAGCAGCTGGGCGAGGTCGGCTGGATCGAGCAGCTCTACGTGCGCGAGGATTATCGCCGGAAAAAGCTCGGCGATCGCCTGCTCTCGACGGCGCTCGAGTGGGCCACCGGCCGCGGGCTGCGCGCGCTCGACGTCGAGATCGGCGAGCGCCACGATCCGGCCGCCGCCAACGCGCTCTACGGCAACAAGGGCTTCAAGCAGGTGCAGCGCACGCGCCTGTCGAAGATCACGGCGGGCTGACGGCGCGCGCCGATGCCCTTCCGCACGCAGGTTCCGGTGCGCTTCGGCGACGTCGACCACGCCGGCATCGTCTACTACCCGCAGTTCTTCATCTACTTCCACGAAGCGTTCGAGGACTTCTTCGACGAGAACGGCTTCGCCTACCACGTGATGTTGAATCAGCGCCACGTCGGTTTCCCGACGGTGCACATCGAGACCGACTACAAGCTGCCGCTGCGCTACGGCGACGCGCTCGACATCGATCTCTCGGTGCCCAAGCTCGGCGCCCGCTCGGCGACCTTCCGCTACGACGGCTTTCGCCACCGCGACGGGCAGCGCGCCTGCCGCGCCGAGATCACCTGCGCGTGCGTCGACATGAAGAGCTTCCGCGCCACGCCCATCCCCGACGATCTGCGCGCGCTCTTCACGAGGTTCCAGTCGTGATCGCCGAGCCGCGGCCCGCCGCGACGGTGGTGCTCTTGCGCGACGCCGCCGGCGGCCCCGAGGTGCTGATGGTGCGCCGCCATCGCGGCTCGTCGTTCATGGCCGACGCCTACGTCTTCCCCGGCGGCCGCGTCGAGCCCGCCGACGGCGAAGGCGAGGCGGCATTCGCCGTCGCCGCCGCGCGCGAGCTCGCCGAGGAGGCGGCGCTCACCGTCGACGCCGCGACGCTGGTGCCGTTCGCCCGCTGGGTCACGCCTTCGGCCGAGGGCAAGCGCTTCGACGCCCGCTTCTTCGTCGCCGCCGCGCCGCCCGACCAGATCGCGCGCCACGACAGCGTCGAAACGGTCGACTCGCTATGGGCCACGCCGGCCGAGGTGCTGGCGCGCTACGAGCGCGGTGAGCTCAAGCTGCCGCCGCCGACCATCCGCAACTTGGAAGATCTTGCGCCGCACGCAACGGTCGTCGCCGCGCTCACCTGGGCGCGTGGTCGTGTGGTCATGCCCATCCTGCCGAAGTTGGTGCCGCTCGACGACACCATCGCCATCATCCTTCCCTGGGATCCCGAGTACGCGCGGCTCCCCGGTGAAGGAATCGTCATCGAGCCAACACATCCGGTGGCGCGGCCGCCCTCGCGCTTCGTTCTCGCCGAAGGACGATGGTGGGGCCGGCCGCCCAGCGTATAATGGCGGACAATGGGGGGAGTCGATTGGGGCGAGCTGGCGCTCGTGAGCCGCGTCGACCAGTGGGTCGAGGCACATAACTACTTTTTCATGATCTCGAGCGCGCGGCTGGTGCGTCCGTCGCGTGGATCGCCGACGGTGAGCGGCATGCAGGCGCTGCGCAGCCGCGTCGAAGCGATCCTGCCGCGCGAGCCGACCGATCTGGCGCGCGTGCCGACGGGGACCATCCGCATCGTCGACGTCAGCAAGACCAAGAACAGCGCCGCGCCCGAACGCGGCGGCCGTCCGCTGGTGCTGCCGCTGCGCAAGGTGCAATCGACCTTCCCGTCGATGATCACGATCGGCCGCACCGAGAACAACGATCTCGTCGTCTCCGACGAGCAGGTCTCCAAGTTCCACGCCTTCTTCCGTCTCATCGGCGATCGCGTCGAGCTCTCCGACGCCGGCTCGCGCAACGGCACCTTCGTGGGCAGCCGCAAGCTGGCGGCGCGCGGCGGCAGCGCGCCGGTCAACCGCGGCGATCGCTTCGCCTTCGGCGCCATCGAGTTCCAGCTCTTCGACGCCCGCGGCTGCTGGGAGTGGCTGCGCCAGATCGACCGCTTCGCCTGACCCGCGCTTGACAATTTCGAACACGGGTTCAAAAATTCGAACATGGGTTCGAAATGTTGAACGCCCGTTCGAAACTGCGCCGCGCCGACGCGCGCCGTAACGAGATCCTCGAAGGCGCGCTGGTCGCCATGCGCGATCAAGGGCTGCGCAGCGCCGGCATGCGCGACATCGCGCGCGCCGCCGGGCTCTCGACGGGAAACCTCTACTACTACTTCCGCAACAAGGAGGAGCTGGTCTACGCCTGCCAGGATCGCGCGCTCGATCAGCTGCTCGACGTGCTCGCCTCGGCCAAGGGGCGGCCCGACGCGCCCGAGCGGCTGGGCGCGCTCATCGAGGGCCATCTGCACGTGGTCATGTCGGGCGGCGCCACGCTGCACCTCGATCTCGACGAGCTGCCGAAACCGCTGTTCAAAAAGATCGTGCTCAAGCGCGACAAGTACGAGCGCGGCGTGCGCGATCTGATCGCCGCCGGCCAGCGGCAGGGCCTGGTGCGCGCCGGCGAGCCGAAGCTGCAGGCGTTCGCCCTCCTCGGCGCGCTCAACTGGGTCGCGCGCTGGTATCGGCCCGGCGCCGGCGACGCCGCCGAGGTCGTAAGCAGCTTCCGCGAGCAGCTCCTGCGAGGTCTGCTGTGGCAGCGGGCCTGATTCCGCTCGGCGATCCGGCGCTGCGGCAAAAGGCGCGGCTGGCGCTGACCGTCAACGGCGAGCCGCGCGAGCTCCTCGTCGACGGCTACAAGACGCTGCTCGAGCTGCTGCGCGAGGACTTGCAACTCACCGGCACCAAGCACGGCTGCGAGCTCGGCGAATGCGGCGCCTGCGCCGTGCTGCTCGACGGCGAATTGGTGCTCTCGTGCCTGGTCGCCGCCGTCGAATGCGAGGCGCGGGCCGTCGAGACCGTCGAGGGCATGCAAGTGGGCGCCGAGCTCCATCCGCTGCAGACCGCCTTCGCCGACCTCGGCGCCGCGCAGTGCGGCTACTGCACGCCCGGCTTCCTGCTCGCCGCCAAAGAGCTGCTCGCGCGCCGTCCCGACGCCACGCGCGCCGAGATCGCCGAGGCGCTCTCGGGCCAGCTATGCCGCTGCACCGGCTATCTACAGATCTTCGAGGCCGTCGAAGCGGCGGCCAAAGCGATGCGCCGATGAGCGAGCGTCGGCCGCCGAACGTGATCGGCAAGCCGCTCCGTCGCGTCGACGGCCGCGCCAAGGTCACCGGGCTCACCCGCTTCGCCGATGATCTGTCGCTGCCCGGCATGCTGCACATGAAGCTCCTGCGCGCGACGGTGCCGCACGCGCGCATCGTCGCCGTCGACGGCGCCCGCGCTGCCGCCCACCCCGGCGTCAAGCTGGTGCTCACCGGCCGCGACTTCCCCATCCCCTTCGGCATCCTGCCCGTGTCGCAGGACGAGCACGCGCTGTGCACCGATCGCGTGCGCTTCGTCGGCGATCCGGTCGCCGCGGTGATCGCCGCCGACGAGCTGTCCGCCTACGAGGCGACCGCGCTCGTCGACGTGAGCTACGAGCCGCTCGCCACCATCGCCGACGCCGAGGAGGCGCTGGCCACGCCCGAGCCGCGCCTGCACGACTACGGCGACCACGGCAACGTCCATAAAGCCGTCGCCTTCGACTTCGGCGACGTCGACGACGCGCTCGCCAAATCCGAACGCGTGTTCGAAGACGTCATGTTCTTCAGCGGCAACACGCACCTGCCCATCGAGCAGCACGCGACGCTCGCCTGGGTCGATGGCGACGGCAAGCTCACCGTCGCCTCCTCGACGCAGACGCCGCACTATCTGCACCGCGCGCTGGCCAAGGTGCTCGGCCGTCCAGCGTCGCAGATCCGCGTCATCGCCACGCCCAACGGCGGCGGCTTCGGCGGCAAGTCCGATCCGTTCAACCACGAGATCGTCGCCGCCAAAGCGGCGATCGTGCTCGGCCGGCCGGTGAAGATCGCGCTCACGCGCGAAGAGGTCTTCTATTGCCACCGCGGGCGCCATCCGGTGCTGATGAAACTTCGAACCGGCGTTCGAAAAACCGAACAGGGGTTCGAAATCGTCGGCCAGGAGCTGGAGACGCTGCTCGACGGCGGCGCCTATGGCAGCTACGGCGTGGCGTCGACCTTCTACACCGGCGCGCTGCAGACGGTCACCTATCGCATTCCGCGCTATCGCTTTCGTGGCTGCCGCACCTTCACCAACAAGCCGCCGTGCGGGCCCAAGCGCGGGCACGGCACGCCGCAGCCGCGCTTCGCGCTCGAGGTGCACGTCGACAAGATGTGCGCCGCGCTCGGCGTCGATCCGGCAAAGTGGCGCATCGACAACGCGGTGCCGCGCGATTCGCTGACCGCCAATTGGCTGCGCGTGTCGTCGACGGGCCTGGTGCGCTGCATCGAAGGCGTCGTGGCCGCCTCGCGCTGGAACGAGCGGCGCGCGGAGAAGCGCGACGACAACGCGCGAATCTCGCGCGGGCTCGGGATCGCGTGCAGCTCGTATCTGTGCGGCGCGGGGTTGCCGATCTATTGGAACGAGCTGCCGCACTCGGGCGTGCAGCTGCAGCTCGATCGCTCGGGCCGCGTGACCGCGTTTTGCGGCGCCACCGAGATCGGTCAGGGCTCGGACAACGTGCTCGTCGCCTGCGTCGCCGAGGTCCTCGGCATCGATCCGCTCGACGTCCGCGCCGTCACCGGCGACACCGATCTCGGCCCCGTCGATCTCGGCAGCTACTCGTCGCGCGTGACCTTGATGATGGGCAACGCGGCCATCCAGGCCGCCGAGCGGGCACGCGCCCTCATCGCCGGCGCCGTCGCCGACAAGCTGGCGCTGCCGGCGGCGCGGCTCGTCTTCGCCGACGGACGCGTCTTCGACGGCGAGGATCCGGCGCGCGGCGTCTCGTTTGCCGAAGCGGTGCAGCTCGCCGAAGCCAAGCACGGCACGCTCGGCACCACCGGCAGCTATCGCCCGCCCAAAGCGCCCGGCGACTACAAAGGCGCGGGCGTCGGCCCGTCGCCGGCGTACTCGTACTCGGCCGCCGTCGTCGAGGTCGAGGTCGATCGCGCCACCGGCTGGCTGCGTGTGCCGAAGATCTGGATGGCGCACGACATCGGACGCGCGCTCAATCCGACGCTGGCGCGCGGCCAGGTCGAGGGCTCGGTGTACATGGGCCTCGGCGAGGCGCTCATGGAGGAGCAGGAGTTTCGGCGCCTGCCGCCGAAGCTGTCGCGCGCCAACGTGCACAAGTTTCCGTCGATGCTCGAGTACAAGAGCCCGGGCACGCTCGACATGCCCGACGTGGAGACCATCCTCATCGAGGAGCCCGACCCGAACGGGCCGTTTGGCGCCAAAGAAGTCGGGCAGGGG
>DASXOU010000204.1:0-3363 GCA_036494045.1 Polyangia bacterium
CATCGGCGGGTACGCGTACGGTGCCGCGACGCACGCGCGGCTCGCCGCGCATCGGCATGCCGGGGCGACGACGAGCGCCGCCGCGAGGAGGTTGGGGCTTGGGGGGCATGAGGGTGCGCAGCGTACTCATTAATGAGCGTCGTCGCCAGCGATCAAACTTCCTTGACAGCGTAAGCAAAGGTGTGTAGAGGTGGGCACGCGTCGCTGCGGACGCAGGGGGAATACGATGGCGGGCCTGAAGCTGGAACCGGTCCGATTTGGGGATTTTCTCGTCGAGAAGAAGCTGATCGACGAGGGGCAACTGCTCGACGCGCTTGCCGATCATTGGATCGCGGGCTGCCGCATCGGCGAGGCCGTGGTGCGCCGCGGCTACCTCTCGACCGACGAATTGACGCGGCAGCTCATGGACTTCCATAACCTCTCGACTGTGTACGTTTAGTAAGCGGGCTTCATTTTTCCGCTTTATTCACAGCCACAAGTAGGTCTATGCTCCGCCCTGTCTCGCTTCTGGAGAGGGGAAGAGCAAGATGTCGAAGCAAGTCCCCAACACGGCGGAAACGCCGTTACCGGCTGCGGTTCCGCCGGTAGGTGAGCTCGGACCGCTCGTCGGCAAGACGTTCGGCGGCTACGAGGTCTCGAGCTATATCGGCGAAGGCCCGACCGGCCAGGTCTACCGCGCCGAGGATCTCATGGGCGCGAAGATGGCCGTCAAGGTCATGCATCGCGAGCTCTCGCAAAGAGATCACGCGACGCGCCTCTGGGAAGAGCTGCAGAAGCTCGCCGCCACCGGCGACGATCACTTCGTCCGCGTCTACGACTGTGGATACGGAGATGACGGCGACTTCTTCTTCCTGATGGACGAGCTCACCGGCGTCGATCTCGAAGGGGCGCTCGAGCAGTCGGGTGCGTTCGCTCCGCGCCGCGCGGTCGAGATCCTCGACGGCATCGCCGCCGCGCTCGAGCGTGCGCACGCCGAGGGCGTGGTCCACGGCGGGCTCAAGCCGCGCAACGTGTTTCTCTCGCCGACGGGCGGCAAGCTCACCATCAAGGTGCTCGACTTCGGCGCCGCGCGGCTCGCCGGCGGCGTCGACAAGGGCGTCATCGTCGGCAATCCGTTCTACATGGCGCCCGAGCAATTCGGCGGCAGCGCCGACGAGCGCACGGACGTCTACTCGCTCGGCGTCATCATGTACGAGCTGTTCTCGGGCACGCTGCCGTTCAACGGCCCGTCGCACGGCCAGGTCATGATGCGTCATCTGGCCGAGCCGCCACAGCCGCCGCCCGGCGTCGACACCGGGTTGGCCCGGATCATCTTGAAGGCGCTGGCCAAGGCGCCGGCCGATCGTTTCCCGTCCGTCGCGGTGTTGCGCGATGCGCTGCGAAAGTGGACGTCGGATACTCGGACGCTGGAGAACGCCGCGGCATCGCAGGTGATCGCGCGCGCGGCCGAGGCCCGAAAGATCAAACAAGCGGCACTCACTACCCCGGATGCGACCGCGCCGGCGTCGAAGATCGACGCGGCGGAGCTGGCCGAAGCGACGCGACAGCAGCTCGAGCCTTCGAGCAGTCACAAAAGAGGTGGGAACGGATCCATGAACACGACGACGCGCAAGGAAGACAATCCGAACTCGTCCGAATCGGTCGAAGCCTCGCTCGAGGACTTCATCAGCCAGGCCAACGCCACGTTCCCGGCCAGCGATGGCTGGGATCTACACACCGGCGACGTCGAGCTCGTCGACGACGAGGAGGGGCTGGAAGACGCGCCCGTCTCGCCGATCGTCGTCAAGCCGTCGGCGCGCAAGGCGGAGACCGCGGCTCATCTCATCAAGAGGGCCGATCGCTCGGCGCGCAACAAGAAGATCACCGAGGCGATGCTCGACGATCCCAACGCCAAGACGACGATCGCGCCGCCGCCGACGCGCTCGTCGTCGCGGCGCAATCCGTTCGAGGTGCAGGTGCCGATCGAGGACGACCTCGAGGCGGAGCCGGCGCCGCTCGATCCGCCGCCGACGGGCCCGCGCCGCCGTACCGAGCGGACCGAGGTGGTCGCGACCTCGGCGCGCGGCGTGCCGTGGACGGCCAATCCGATGGTGTGGATCGCGGGCGTGTTCGCGGCGTTCGTCGCCGGCGCGATCCTGGTGTTCGTGATGGTGCGGACGATGATGCCGTCGCAGCCGGTGGTCGTGCAGTCGGCGCCGCCGGTGATCGTGCCGGCGCCGGCGGCTGCCGCGCCGGTGGTGACGCCGCTCGATAAGTCGGCGCAGGCGACGGGCGACAAGTCGCCGGTGGTGACGCCGCTCGAAGGCGCGGCGCGCACGCCGACGCCGGACGAGATCCCGCCGCCGCCCGTCGAGAAGCACGCGCATCACGCGGCAGCCGCGCATCACGCCAAGGTGGCGGCGCCGGCTCCGGCGCGCGAGGCCAAGGCGAGCGCGCCCGCGGCGCGGCCCGAGCGTCACGCGGCCAAGGCCGCGGCCAGCGACGACGACGACGATGACGACTCGGCACCGGCGGCAGCGAAGAAGCCGGCCAAGAAGTCGGCGGCCAAGAGCGAGAAGAAGGGCGGCGGCGACTGGGTCGACCCGTTCGCGCAGTAACGAACCACTTTCGTCGGCAAGTGAGGTTGTACATGAAGGGCAGTGTTGCAGCGGCGCTCATCGCCGCATTCCTGATCAGCGCCGCACCGTCCGTCGGAACGTCTGTCGCTTGGGCCGAGTCGAGCGACGAGGCGGAAATCACCGCGATGGCCAAGGAGCATTACAAGCTCGGCCTCGACGCCTACAAGAACGGGAAGTATCCCGAGGCGATCAAGGAGCTGAAGAAGGCGTACCTGCTCAAGCGGTTGCCGGCGCTGCTCCTCAACATCGGCGCCACCTATCGCAAGATGGGCGACATCGACAACGCGGTCTATTACTACAAGAAGTATCTGTCGGAGGCGCCCGACGCCAAGGATCGCGGTGACGTCGAGAAGACGCTCGCCGATCTCGACAAGGAGAAGCCGGGCGCGGGCGCCAACGCCGCGGCCGCCGAGCCGCCGCCGTCGGAGTCGCCGGCGCCGGCCACGGGCGGCGAGTGGAAGCACAACCCCGTCGACGCGGCGCCGCCCGATCAGCCGCTCGACATCCGCGTGCAGATGCCGGTGACCAAGGGCGTCAAGGTCTACGTCTATTATCGCGGCGCGGGTCAGGCCGACTTCAGCCAGGTGCTCGCGCGCCGTCATGGCGGCGAGAAGGTCGGTCGCATCCCGTCGGAGGCGGTGACCGGTAAGAGCCTGCAGTATTACGTCGAGGGCAAGGACGACAAGGGCAACGTGGTCAAGTCGTTCGGCTCGCCCGGCGATCCCAACATCGTGCGCATCGACGA
>DASXOU010000205.1:0-5877 GCA_036494045.1 Polyangia bacterium
CATGCAGGCGAGGCGCAGGCCCGCCGCCCCGTCGCGCGCGCCCGCCGCCGCGATCAGCCGCCGACCCTCGACGCGAACCTCGCCCGTGTGCGCCGCGATCGTGCCATACGGCAGCCGCGCCGCGACCGGCCACAGCCGCCACACCACGAGCACGCAGGCGGTGGCCAACGCCAACGACGCCGGCATCAGCCACGCCCGCCAGCGCGGCCGCGGCGACGCCGCCGTCTCGTGCGCCAGGCGCCGCTCGATCTCGGCCATCATGCGTCGCTCGTCGAACGGCGACGGCGACGCCGGCACGAGCGCGCGCATCGCCGGCGTCAAGACGCCCCAGGTTTCGATCCGCGCGCGGCACTCGGCGCAGCCTTCGACGTGCGCATGCAGCCGGAGCTCCTTGCCCGCGTCGAGGCGGCCGTCTTGCAGATCGGTGATCAGCTCGTCGACGTCGCGACAGACCATCATCGGCGTCCCCTCTCCGCGAGCAGCTCGATGAACCAGGGATCGCGACGCGCGCGCCGCTCGAGCTCGCGCCGCGCGTCGTGGATGCGAACCTTGACGGCGGCGACCGAGGCGCCCACCATCGCCGCCGTCTCGTCGACGGAGTAGCCTTCGAGCACGTGCAGCACGAACGCGGCGCGCCGCTTGGGTTTGAGCGCGGCCAGAAGCGCGTCGAGCCGCACCAGGCCCTCGCGCGAGGTCGCCACTTCGTCGCCGCGCCGCCCGTCGTGGGCGAGCTCGGCCACCGCTTCGATGGGCACGAGCTTCGGCATCGGCCGCTTCACTGCGCGCATGGTCACGCGCACGGCGATGCGCCCGAGCCAGGTGGCGAACAGCGACTCGCCGCGAAAGCTCGGCAGCGAGCGAAAGCCCTCGACGAACACGGTCTGCACGAGATCGTCGAGATCCGGCGAGCGCCCGACGAGCCGGTAGACGATGCGATGCACGCGCGCGACGTGCAGGCGGAACAGCTCGCGGAACGCGGTCGATTCGCCGCGGCGCGCCGCTTCGACGAGCGCAGCCACATCGGCCGGCGACGTGTTGGCGGGCGCCACCCTCATGCCCTCCTAGTGGAGTGGGCCGGCAAAAACGGCGAAAGAAAAGTCACCACAGCGCCACCGTCAGGCCGGCCTCGCCGCCGGCCTGCAGGCGCGAGAGATCGACGAGCGGCGCGCCGTCGACGAGATAGCGCTCGCCGGTGAGGACGCCGAAGAGCGACGCGCGTAGATAGAGGCGAACGATCGCGCCGAGATGCACGGCGGCGGCGGCGCGCAGCCCGAGCGCCGGCTCGACCGTGCGCTCGGCGCGCACCTGGCCGGCGCTGTCGGTGGGATCGACGAGCACGACCACGAGCTCGGCGGCGCCGTCGACACCGGCGTCGACGTGCCGGCCGCGGAAGACGACGCCGGCCGAGGCGACGATGGGGACGGTGTGCACGACCGCCGAGACCTCGGCCTTCTGCGCGGTCAGCGGCGCCAAGGCATCGATCGAGAGCCCGACGGCGAGGAGGCGTCGTTCATAGCGCGCCGCGACGACCACGCCCGATTGCACCGCGCCGCTCAGCGGAAACGTGAACAACGAGTAGGCGACCTCGAGCCGCAGCCGCGGCGCGCGATGCGGCGGCGGCGCCGGCGCGACCAACTGCGCGGCGGGCGCCATCGCCAGACGCGCCAGCGGCGGCGCGCTCGTCGCCAGCGCCGGCGCGCTCTCGTAGAGCGCCGACGCCAGCAGCAGCTGCACCTTGAGCGCGAGCGTGCGATAGAGATCCTCGTCGCGCTGCGGCCGCGCCATCGTGGCGACGAGGAACTTGTGCGCCAACGCGTCGGCGAGCTGGATCTCGATGTTGGCGCCGTCGGCGGTGACGCGAATGGCGGCGAACGCGCGCACGTCGTCGGCGGCGGCGCCGGTGGCGGCCAGATCGCGCCGCAGATCGCCGCTCGACGCGGGCGCGGCGCCGGCGCGCACTTCGACGTCGTACCCGTCGAGATAGCTGCGCAGGACGTCGGCCAGCCGCTGCCCGTCGAGCGGCGCCACCGTGCTGACGACGACGAGGTGCCCCGGCTGCGCATGCGCTGCAGGCACCGCAAGCAGCAGCAGCAACGACGCGACGATACGCGGCACGATTCATTGTACTCCGTTGCCGGCGCCGCGAGAAACTGGCTAACCAAGTCAGACGGCGATGCCACTAGGCATGGGAGGACCCTCTGCGCCTGACCCGCTTTGTCGAAGCGCTCGTCGCCGCCGCATTGGTGGCTGGGTGCAACTTCGTGCTCCCGGGCGTGCCGCTCGTCGACGCCGCCGATCTCGGCGTCGGCGCCGGCGACGGGCCGAGCGGCGGCGCCGACCAATCGATGACCGCCGCCGGCGACCTGGCGTCGGCGTCCGATCTGGCGTCGATGCAGTCGGATCTGGCCGGCTGTCTCGCCGACTGCGCCACCAGCTGCTCGCCCTGTTGCGCGCAGTCGTGCACCACGGCCAGCGGCTGCACGCTGCCCACCTGCTCGTCGGGGAGCTGCGATTGTCACCTTTCGTGCAGCGCGACCTCGAGCTGCACGACCCAATGCTCCGGCGGCTCGCACTGCGACGTCACCATCGACACCGCGGCCTCGACGTCGCTCCGGTGCGACGGCGGAGCGACCTGCGACTATCGCTGCAGCGGCAAGAGCAGCTGCGCCGTCTCGGGCACGGGCGGTGCGCACTGCTCGCTCGCGTGCACGAAGCCGGCGAAGTGCACGATGACCGGCTGCATGCCGATGACTTGCCCCGACGGCACGCTCGTCTGCGGCCGCCCCTGTCCCTGAGCTAGCGGGCCACGCCGATCACGCGCGCGCGGCCGCCCTGCACCATGAGGTGCACCGCCACCGTCGGGCCAAAGTGACGCTCACCGGGCCGCGCGGCGTCGAGCACGACCACGCGATAACCGTCGCGCGGCGGCAGCGTCATGCAGACGCCGCCGTCGCTGCCGGCGCCGTGCACGAAGCCGAGCACGCGGCCCTCTTCGCGCGCGCGCCAGACCGTGCCCGCTTCGCCGCCGAGGCCGGAGCGCAGCCATAGATCGACGAAGCAGAGCCGCGCGCCGTCGACGGCGAAGTGATCGAGCGGCGCGCTCTCGGAAAAGGCGTCGCGCGCGATGCGCTCGCGCCGCTGCCACAGCGCCTGTTCGAGGAACGTTGCCGCCGCGGGGCGATGATGCGCGGTCGCCACCACCGCCGCGATCTCGCCGCGGGAAAACGCGGCCACGTGCTTGGCGGCCCAATAGCGATCGCGCGCCGTCATGCGCACGATCGGCGGGACGTCGACGATCGGCCGCCACGCGCGCGGATCGAAGTGCTCGCCGTCGAAGCCGCCGATCTCGGGATACTCGGCGATGATGGCGCGCCGCCGCTCTTGCCAGCGCGGATCGTCCCAGCGGTAGCGTGAAAAGCCCAAGGTGAAGAGCGCGGCGAAGATGCGATCGGCCTGGAAGTAGCTCTGGTCGCCCATCCAGAACGGCGCCACCGTGTCCGAGAAGGTGCCGAACGCGCCGCCGACGTCGAGCTGGTAGTGGACGACGTGGCCCTGGCCGGGCTTGCCGACGTAGCTGTCGAGCGTGTTGTTCTCGATGATGTCGACGTCGTCGACCCACGAGGCCCAGACGCCGAAGCCGCGCAGGTCGCGCCGATCCTCGTGCGCGACGCGATCGTTGGGATCGTGCTTGTCGCGGCCGAGCCACGAGATCGGGCCCAGGACCTTGCCCGCGATCCAGCGGCTGGCGCCGACGCGATAGCGGCCGTCGGCTTCGCGCGCGCAGTGCCACAGGATCGAATCGACGTCGCCGGCGTCGAGGTGCTCCTTCTGGCCCCAGCGATTGGGCATCTTGGCGTCGGGCGCGAGGATCAGATCGCTGCGCGATACCTCGATGATCAGATCGTCGGGTACGCGCCAGCCCGACGCCCACGCCAGCCGCGAGGCGATGGCGTCGGCGCCGGTGACCAGGCCGACGTGATTTTCCGGATCGAACTTGAGCGCCCATTTGCGGCCGCGCGCGTCGACGGCGACGAAGCCGGCGGTCGATCCGCCGGCGAGCCCGGCGGTGATTCGAAACGGCGGCTCGGGCGTCGTGCCGTCGCCGGCGGCGCGGGTCAGCTCGTCGGCGGCGAGCGCGCGCAGCGGCGCGGACGGATGCGCGGGATCGCGACGCGGATCCGTCCACCACGTCGAGTCCGGCACCTCGTCGACGGCGTTGACGTTGGCCGCTTCGACGCCGTACTCGACGTTGAAGAAGCGCTCGCCCGGCTCGAAGATGGCGTCGTTGGCGCCGACCCAGAAGCGGCCGTTGCCCATCGGCGGACGCGGCGGCGGCTGCGCGATGGGAAGGTCGTCGGGATCGATCCACAAGATCGCGCGATCGGCGAAGCGCACCGGCGGCGACGCGCAGCCGGCGAGCGCGGCGACGAGCGCGAGGGCGGACAGGCGCGCGCGCGACCTCACGGCGCGTTCCCCGAGATCGAGAAGTTCGGGCCTTCGCCAAAGCCGTAGCCGAGCTGCACCGAGAGGCCGAAGGTGTTGCCGCCGGGAAGATGGATCGCGACGCCGACGTCGGGCTGCATGCGGCGCGCGCCGATGCCGCCGTAGTTTTGCGCGAATACGCCGCCGTAATCGGCGAAGAGCGCGCCGTCGAGCCACATCCACAGCGGCCAGCGGTACTCGGCGGTGAACCACAGCGCCGAGTAGTCGCGAAAATCCTGGAAGCGAAAGCCGCGCAGATCGTTGGGGCCGCCGAGCGTCGGCAACTCCGAGAAGGGAATCGGCCTGCCGTCGCGGGGCCAGGCCAGCGACGTCGCCGCTTGCAGCCACAGGACGTGCGAGCGCGCCCACAGCCGAATGGGCACGGCGGCGAGCGCGCGCAGCCGATCGTAGCTGGCGTAGTCGCCGTCGATGCCGTGCGTGTAATCGAAGCTCGCTTGCACCAACAGGCCGCTCGAGGCGTGGGTGACGTCGTCGCGCAGATCGAGGACGGCGCCGAGCGCGGCGCGGACGAACGTGGTGCCGCCGTCGAAGCCGACGATGGTGCTCGGATCGTAGACGGAGAAGAGGCCGGGATCGCCGCCGACCTTGTCGCCGTTGGCGAAGCGTTTGATGCCGCTGCCGAAGGTGCCGTAGACGCTGAGCCACGGTATCGGGCGCAGCCGCACCGCCAGCCGCGTCTCGAGCGCGTTCAACAGATAGCGGCCGGCCGGCGCGTCCGAGTAGGTGTGGCTGCCGAGGCCGTTGTAGAGAAGGTCGCCGCGGCGATCGAAGAGCACGTCGAAGACGACGCCGACACGATCGTGGCGGCGAGTCGGCTCGACGGTGAGGCTGGACGAGACATAGTTCGCGCCGCCGATGGTGGCGACGGCTGCGAAGTTGGTGTCGACGCCCAACAGGACATTGTCGAAGTAACGCACCCCGAACTCGGGGATGTAGATCGACGTGTAATAGAACGCGGGGCGGATGCCGCGGGCGCCGTCGCTCCAGGTGACGAGGCCGATGGCGCGCTCGGTCGGGTGGACTCTGTCCTCGAAGCGCAGCGCGGCGCCGACGGGATAGCGCAGCGCCAGGAGGAGCGCGCGAAAGGGGAAGAGCAGGATCTGCGGCAGGAGGCGCCAGCGTCGCTTGGGCGGCGGATCGAGGCGCGCGTCGTAGCGCTCGCCGGCGGCGGGATTGGGCGCCGGCGCGACCGCGTCGGCCGGCGGCGCGGCGGTGGCCGGCGGCGCCGCTGCGGCCGGCGCGACCGGCGCGGCCGCGACCGGTGTGGCTCCATCGTCTGTCACCGTGGCGAGCGCGACGGGCGCACTCACGAGCCACGCCGACAGGAGCACCGGAGCCATTCAGGTAGATATAGGAACGACCGTCGCCCATGCC
>DASXOU010000206.1:0-3397 GCA_036494045.1 Polyangia bacterium
ACATACAGTCGCGAGCCGAGCACGGCGTCGAGGCGCAGATCGGTCTGGTATCCGGTCGACGTACCGGCGATGGCGTAGCTGTTGAGGCCGAACATGCCCTTCAGAAACGGCATGAAGGCGCCGAAGCGATGCTGGAAGCCGAGCGAGATGTCGGCGCCGACGAGCGACGAGCTGTTGTCGCCGAAGCCGGCCTGCCCGACGCGAAAGCCGACGCCCATGAGAAAGCCGTTGTCCAGCGTCACCGTCGGGCGGATCTCGACGGCGCCGATTCCCGACGACACCGACGACGTGCCGCCCGCGACGGCGGTCGAGCCGGCGACCGAGTTGCCGCCGGTGCCGCTGCTTCCGCCGGGCACCGTCGAATTCGGCATCACGCGTAAGCCCGAGCGCGCCGTGCCGACGCTCGACGACTGCTGTACGTCATACGCCGAGATGACGCCGCCGACCTCGACGGAGACGCGGCTCTGCGCGAGCACGCGCGGCGACCACATGGCTGTGAGGATGAGTGCCGTGGCGACGACGCAGGTTCTCATGGGGCCCTCCCTGGACCGACGGCGCCACCATCATATGCTGGCGCGTGAGCCTTTCCAGCCCCTTTTGAACCTCAGACGGCGACTTTCCGGAAGTTCCGAACCGACAAAGCGACCAGAATTGTCGAGATCAGCGCGAGCGCCAGGACGTGCGGCATCATCTCCGCCGGGCCGGCGTTGCGCAAGACGACGCCGCGCATGATCGAGACCATGTGCGTGGCCGGCAGGACTTCGCCGATTGCCTGCAGCGGCAGCGGCAAACCCTCGAACGGGAAGATGTAGCCCGATAGAAAAATCGAGGGTAGGAGGAACATCTGCGCTACCTGCTGCGCCTCGGCCTGGGTCTTGGCGCGCGTCGACACGAACAGGCCGAGCGCCAACAGCGCGAATAGATAGATGAGCGCCATTCCAAAAAGGAACACGAGGTTGCCGCGGATGGGCACGCCGAAACCGAAGCGCATGGCGATGAGGATGAGCGCCATCTCGCCGAGGCCGACGAAGAGATAGGGCCCGAGCTTGCCGAGCATGAGGCCGAGCGGGTGGATGGGCGTGACCAGGAGCTGCTCGAGCGTGCCCTTTTCGCGCTCGCGCACGATCGAGACGGCGGCCAGCACCGTCGCCACGATCTGCACGAGCACGGCGACCAGGCCGGGAATGATGTAGTTGGCGGTTCGCCCGTCGGGGTTGAACAGGATGATCGGCTGCGCGGCGACGGGATCGGGCGCGCGGATGCCGGCGCGGATCTCTTCGATGTTCATCGACGCGACCAGCCCGTTGACCGAGGCCAGCGCCTGCGCCGACACCGTCGAGTCGGAGCCGTCGATGAGGACGAGGATCTTGGCGTCCTGCTTGCGCGTGCGCTTGTCGTGGTAATCGGGCGGAATCACGATGCCGATGCGGGCGCGGCCCGAGGTGATCTGGTTGCGCGCGTCGTGCGGGTTGGCGGTGACGTCGACGATCTTGAAGGTTCCGGTGGCGCGCAGACGGTCGAGGAGGTCGCGGCTGTCGGTGGACCTGTCCTGATCGACAACGACCGTTGCCACGTTGTGCACGGTCTGATCGATGAAGCCGAAGAGGATGAGCTGGAACAGCGGAATGCCGAAGGCGAGCGCGAACGTCGCCTTGTCGCGGCGCAGGTGCAGGAACTCTTTTTTGAAGATGGCGAGAAATGAGCTCCACAACATGGCTACGCCGCCTTTCCGTTGCGCGCGGCCGCGGCCTGCTCGGTGAGCGTGACGAAGACGTCCTCGAGCGAGGGCGAGATGGCGCGCGCGCTGGCGCCGGAGAAGCCGGCGTGGTGCAGGCGATCGAGGAGCTGCTCGTCGGTGAGCGTGCGCGCGACCTCGGCGTGCACCGCCTGCCCGAAGATGGTCGCGCCGCGGCAGAACGGCTGCGCGCGCAGCCAGGCCATCGCGCGCGCGGTGTCGCGGCTCTCGACCTCGACCCGGCGCGTGTCGGGCGGATTGACGGCGGGCAGGCCCTTGAGCTCGTCGGGCGTGCCGGTGACGAGCAGCTTCGAGAGGTATAGGTAGCCGACCTCGCCGCAGCGCTCGGCCTCGTCCATGTAGTGCGTGGTGACGAGCAGCGTGATGCCTTCGGCGGCGAGCTTGAACAAGAGATCCCACAGCTCGCGACGCGCGACTGGATCGATGCCGGCGGTCGGCTCGTCGAGGAAGACGACGCGCGGCTCGTGCATGAGCGCGGCGCCGAGCGCGAGGCGCTGCTTCCAGCCGCCCGAGAGCAGGCCGGCGCGGCGCTCGACGTACGGGCCGATGTGGATGAGCTCGATGGCGGCTTCGCGGCGCGCTTTGAGGCGCGCGCCGGAGAGACCGTAGACGCCGGCGTAGAAGTCGAGGTTCTCGATGACCGTGAGGTCGTCGTAGAGCGCGAACTTCTGGCTCATGTAGCCAATCTTGCGGCGGATCTCTTCGCCCTGCGTGGCCACGTCGAGGCCGAGCACCGAGGCCGAGCCGCGCGTGGGCGCGAGCAGGCCGCACAGGACGCGGATGAGCGTGGACTTGCCCGAGCCGTTGGGGCCGAGGAGGCCGTAGACCATGCCGGTGTGCACGCGCAGGCTGACGTCGTCGAGCGCGACGAAGTCGCCGAACTTGCGCTGCACGCCCTCGACGACAATCGCGTCTTCGGTCGAACTCATTTTTTCACCGTCACGAACGCGGCCATGCCGGCGCGCAGCTGCTCGCGGCCCTGGCGGATGCCGATGCGCGTGGCGAACACCTGATCGGCGCGCTCGTCGGCGGTCTGCAGGTTGCGCGGCGAATATTCGCCGACCGAGTTGATGTGCTCGACCACGCCGCGGAAGCTCTTGTCGGGGAAGCTGTCGACGGTGATCGGCACTTCCTCGCCGATCGAGATGTGCCCGATCTGCGTCTCGGGCACGTAGATGCGCACGTAGAGCTGATCGTCCTCGAGCAGCGTGGCCGCGGCGGCGTTGGGCGCCAGGATGTCGCCGGGGCGCAGGTCGAGCGACTCGACGCGGCAGTCGCCCGGCGCCTTGATCACGAGCTCGTCGATCATGGTGTTGATGGCGTCGAGCTTGCCTTGCGCGGCCTCGACGGCGCCGCGCGCGGCCTTGATGTCCTCGACGCGCGAGCCGGCCTTCACCAGCTTCTCGTTGGCGCGCGCTTCGGCGGCGCGCGCGGCCGCCTGCTGCAGATCTTCGGTGCGCGAGCCGTGCTCGAGCTCGTCGAGCTGCTGCTTGGCGTTGTCGCGCTGCGCGACCGCCGAGCGCAGCGCGGTCTCGGCGTTGTCGAGCTCGGCGCGCGCCGCCGCGCCGCGGGAAAACAGCTGGCGATAGCGTTGCGCGTCGAGCTCGGCCTTCTGCAGCGCCGCTTCCTGCGCCGCCAGCC
>DASXOU010000207.1:0-5939 GCA_036494045.1 Polyangia bacterium
ATTGCCAACAGGCCGGCTGTGCCGGCGAGCACGCCGACCGCCGCCAGCCACAACCCCGAGCGCGGCCGCGCCGACGACGCCGTCGGGCGCGGCGGCTCGACGTCGCCGCCCGCGGCCACGCGATCGAGATCCGCGACCAGCGCCGCCATCGACGGATAGCGATGCTCGCGCACCTTGGCCATCGCCTTGCCGACGACACGCTCCATCGCCTCCGAGATGCGCATCTCCGGCCGCAGCTTGCGCGGCGGCGTCACGTCCCGATTGAGCACCTGCGCGATGACGCCGAGATAATTGGTCGCGCGAAACGGCACCTCGGCCGTCAGGCACTCGTAGAGGATGACGCCGAGCGCCCAGATGTCGATGCGATGATCGAGATCCTCGTCGCCGCGCGCCTGCTCGGGCGACATGTACAGCGGCGTGCCCAGCACCATGCCCGTGTGCGTGAGCTTGAGCGACTGCTGCTCTTCGTCGACGTTCTCCGACTTTATCGACTTCGAGATCCCGAAGTCGAGCACCTTCACGAAGTCCTTTCCGCCGCGGTCGACGAGAAATAGGTTCTCCGGCTTGACGTCGCGATGCACGATCCCGCGATCGTGCGCCGCGCCCAGCGCCGACGCGGCCTGGCGCGCAATCTCGATCACGCGCGCTTCCGGCAGCGCGCCCTCCTGCTTGAGCAGCTCCGCCAGGCTGAGCCCGTCGAGGTGCTCCATGACGACGAAGGTGCGGCCATCCTCGGTCGCGCCCGAATCGGTGATGTCGACGATGTTCTCGTGGCGGATCGACGACGCCAGCCGCGCCTCTTGCACCAGGCGCCGCGCCACTTCCGGACGATCGAGATACTTGTCGCGCAGCACCTTGACCGCGACGGGCTTGGACAACAGCACGTGCGTCGCTTCGTAGACCGAGCCCATTCCGCCTTCGCCGATCTTGCGCGTCAGCCGATAGCGGTCCGCCAGCGTGTGGCCCACGAGCGCGTCGGCGACAGGCGGCTGTGGGCTCTCGTCGTTCATCGATGCTTGAGGGTATAGAAGATGACGCCGCCGGCGATGATCAACACGACGATCGCGATCCACGCCCAGCCGCGTCCGCTGCGCGCCGGCACCAGCGGCTCGTCGCCCTCCGGCGCCGCCGTCGCCTCGGGCTTCTTGTTCGGCGACAGATCGATGTGCACCACCGGCGTCGCCACCTCGCCGGTCACGCGCCGCATCCGCGAGTGCGCATAGCGCACCGGCAGCTCCTCGCGCGCCGGCTCGGGCTCGACGCGCCGCCGCTCGCCGGTCTCGCGCGGCGGCGGCGCGGTCGGCTCCTTGCGCGGATCGACGAACTTCGACTTGCACTCCTGCGAGCAGAAGTAGTGCGTGACGCCCCCGAAGATGCCGACGGCACGCGCGCGCAAGGTGTCGACGTCCTTGCCGCAGATTGGATCCTTCACGATGCGTGAATCGTCAGCTTTCATGACAGTCCGAAGAAGCTCCTGATTCGATGCGACAGCGCCTGATGGTCGATGCTCTTGCGCGCCGCCTCCGCCGAGAGCCCATCGCGCTCGATCTTGTTCTTCATTTCACGTTCGCTCAAGAGCTTGCCGATCTCCTCGGCCAACTTCGCGTTGTTGCGAAGGATCTGCTGAAACAGCGCGCGATCGATCACGTAGCACTCGGCGTCCGCTTTGGCCACCACTGTCGCGTGGCGCGGCTCGCCGGTCATGAGCGACATCTCGCCGAAGAAGTCACCCTCGCCGAGCTCCGCCACTTCTTTCTCGAGGCCATCGGCGTCGAGCCGCACCGACACGTTGCCGCCGCGAATGATGTAGAGCGAATCGCCGGGCTCGCCCTGCCGCATGATCACCTCGCCGACGCCGTAGACCGTGTGATGCAGCCCCTCGGCGACGTGTACGCGCGCGGCGTCGTCGAGCGGCGCCAGGATGCCGACCGTCTGCAAGAGCTCCGAGCGCCGTCCGATCTCGCGATCGTGCTTGGTCGCCGCGCGCGCCGCCGACATCTCGGTCGTGAACACGTTGAAGCCGGGATAGGGCATCTCGATGTTCTCGCGATGCAGCGCGTACCAGATGCGCTTGCGCACCTCGGAGTCGGTCGAATCGTCGGGCAGAAAGTCGACGAGCCGATAGCGGACCGCGTACTCGAGCCAGCTCTCGTGATAGCGCCAGGTGATGCAGTCGGGCGGCGTCGTCGTCGAGACGTTGCGCGTGCCGACGAGCGCCTCGCGCACGATCGTCTGGACCTGGTTCGGCGGATGGCGCAGGTGCACGTTGAAGTAGACCCAGCGACGGTTCTCGAGGCTGTCTTTGTTGAACAGCGTGATCACGCCCTTGGCGAACAGGCCGTTGGGAATGATCACGAGGTCGTCGTTCTTGGTGCGAATCACCGTCGAGCGCCAGCGGATCTCCAGCACGCGCCCGACGGCGCGCTCGTCGAGCCGGATCCAGTCGCCGATGGCGATCGACGACTCGAGCTGCATGGCGACGCCGGACAACAGGTTGCCGAGCGTGTCCTGCAGCGCCAGGCCGATCACCGCCGTCAGCACCGCCGAGGTCGTGATGATCGACAGAAAATTCACGCCCGAGCGCGAGAGCAGCACGAACAGCGCCACGAAGCTGGCGACGGTGACCGACAGATCGCGCAGGATCTTGGCGACGTGAAAGCGCCGCCCGATCAGATCGAACAGCACCATCCCTGCGGTGCCGGTGATCGCCCACGCCAAAGCCACGAGCGCGGCCAGCTGCGCCGTGCCGTACGCGCTCTCCATCGCGACGTTGAGCATCCCCGCCTTGACGAACAGCATCGTCAGGTAGACGAAGACGAAGAGGATCGCCAGCCGCACCCGCCCGCGATCGGCCACGGGCAAGAGCGCACGGCCGAGCACGAGCAGCGCCAGGCATACGAAGGCCGCCGTAATTCCGAGCTCGCGCGCATGCGCCTCGAGGTCGAAATCACGCCAGAAATGATGAGCTTCCCACCCGGCGGGGGCCGCGATCATCGCAGCGGGGGAGGTCACGCGGTTGACAATATCACGATATGCAGCTACTTAGAGGGGGTCTGGCATTCATCAACGTATCCGTATGAGGAGATGACTCACATGGCGAACTTCAAGGTGGCGGACCTCAAGCTGGCCGACAAGGGCAAGCTGCGCATCGAGTGGGCCGAGTCGCGCATGCCCGTGCTGATGGCGCTCCGCGAGAAGTACAAGGATTCGAAGCCGCTCAAGGGGCACCGCATCGCCGGCTGCCTGCACGTCACCAAGGAGACCGCGGTCCTCATCCGCACGCTGCGCGCCGCCGGCGCCGAGATCTCGTGGTCGGGCTGCAACCCGCTGTCGACGCAAGACGACGTCGCCGCCGCGCTCGCCGCCGAGGGCACGTCGATCTACGCCTGGCACGGGCTCAACAAGGACGAGTTCTACTGGTGCATCGATCAGACGATCCAGTTCAAGCCGACGCTGACGCTCGATGACGGCGCCGACCTCATCTTCACCGTGCACGCCAAGCATCCGGATCTGGCGCGGTCGATCGTCGGCGGCACCGAAGAGACCACCACGGGCGTTCACCGCCTGCGCGCGATGGCCAGGGACGGCAAGCTGCAGTACCCGGTCATCGCCATCAACGACTCCGAGACCAAGTGGGACTTCGACAACGTCTACGGCACCGGGCAGTCGTCGCTCGACGGCATCCTGCGCGCGTCGTCGGTGCTGCTCGCCGGCAAGACCTTCGTCGTCGCCGGCTATGGTCACTGCGGCCGCGGCGTCGCCCAGCGCGCCAAGGGCATGGGCGCCAACGTCGTGGTCACCGAGATCAAGCCGACCGCGGCGCTCAAGGCGACGCTCGAAGGCTTCCGCGTGATGACGATGGACGAGGCCGCCAAGGTCGGCGACATCTTCATCACCGCGACGGGCATGAAGGACATCATCGTCGGCCGCCACTTCGACTCGATGAAGGACGGCGCGCTGGTGTGCAACACCGGCCACTACGACTGCGAGATCAACCTCGTCGATCTCGAGGCGCGCGCCAAGGGCAAGCGCGAGATCCGCGACTCGAACGAGGAGTACGTGACCAAGGACGGGCGCCGCATCTACGTGCTCGGCCAGGGCCGGCTCATCAACCTCGCGGCGGCCGAAGGGCACCCGTCGGAAGTCATGGACATGTCGTTCGCGAACCAGTTCCAGGGCATGCTCAAGCTCGCGCGCGAAGGCAAGTCGCTCGAGAAGAAGGTGTACGAGCTGCCGCCGGAGCTCGATCAGGAGATCGCGTCGACCAAGCTGACGACGATGGGCCTGGCGATCGACAAGCTCACCGCCGAGCAGGCTTCGTACGCCGACGATTACTCCGCCGGGACGTAGCGCACACCAAGCGCGCGATCGACCGCACACCGCTCCGCAGTATACTTCTTCGACCCTCCGAAAATCCTTGGCGTAGCCGGCTAACGTAGTTGCCGGCGCCGCTTTGCGTCATTTACAACTGCTCGTATCTAATGATGACTACATGTGGCACAACGTGTGCTCATAGGGTACTCCGTCATAACGCAACTTACTGCACATAGGGGACGGAGACTGGACATGTTGACCAAGATGAAGCTCGGATTCGGCGCTCTTTCAGTGATGCTGATGATCGGTTGTGGCGGGCAGGCTTCGAGCGGCGATCTCACCGCCGATCAGGATCTCAGCGACGCCAAGGAAGACTCGGCGCGCAAGCAGTCGCATCCCGAATTCTACAAGTGCGCGACCGACGACGATTGCGTGGCGATCGATCAGGCGGGCTGCTGCCCGAACGGTTTCCTCGTCGCGGTGAACAAGAAGGAAGTGAAGGCGTACGACACCAAGTACGCGTGCACCAATCCGCCGCAGTTCTGCCCGCTCTTCGTCGTCGACGACAAGCGCGTGGCGCAGTGCGATTTCAGCCATCACCAGTGCCAGATGATCGATCCGACCGACATCCGCTGCGGCGGCTTCATCGATCCGTCGCTGCAGCACTCGTGTCCGGCCGGCTTCAGCTGCCAGTTCAACACCGTGCCGGACGTGCCGGGCACCTGCGTCGCGGCGCAGCAGTAGTCATCACGAAGGCGAAACGGAGGACATGATCATGTACCGGAAGCTGGGAATGCTGTTGGCGCTGAGCGCGCTCGCGGCGTGCCGTCCGATGGTGAAGGCGCCGGTCCACGACACCTTCACCAAGGTCGGACACGGCGATTCGATCGTCGCGCTCGGCTACGGGGCGACGTCGGCGGTGGTGAAGACGCGCGGGGACTACGGCTGGTTCAAGCTCGACGGGCGCGCCGGCGACGAGGTCGTCGTCGACGTGAAGTCGGACAATGGCGACGCGGTGGTGTTCGTGCTCGACGGCTTCGACGACGTGGTCGGCATGAACGACGACGCCGACGCACTGACGTCGGACTCGCACCTCGTGACCACGCTGCCGGCGAGCGGGACCTACTACATCGCGTTCCGCGAGTACTCGTTCGCGCCGGCGAGCTTCACGGTGTCGCTGGCGGGAACGCCGGCGCCGATCGCGGCCACCGACGTCGACGCGCGCTGACCGCGCGTACCTGATCACGCCTCGCTGATCTTCTTTTTCGCCCAATCCTCGAACAAGCGCACCACGCCCGAGAGATCGCCGTCGCCGTAGCCGGCGGCGATCGCTTGGGCCAAGACGTCGCGGATCGCCGCCAGCGTCGGCATCGCGTAGCCGTTGGCGGCGGCGGTGGCGAGCACCAGCTCCTGATCCTTGTGCATGAGCTTGAGCGTGAAGTCGGGATCGAAGTCGCGCGCGCGCATGCGTGGCGCCTTCGAGGCGTAGAGCGGCGACGAGAAGGCGCCGGCGCCGATCACCTCGAGCATGGCGTCGAGATCGAGGTCGAGGCGCGCGGCCAAGACGAGCACGGCGGCGAAGCCGGTCATCATGTGCGCGCCGAGGCCGTTGAGCACGAGCTTGG
>DASXOU010000208.1:0-1866 GCA_036494045.1 Polyangia bacterium
GAAGATAGCGACGGAGTGCTGCCGACGAGGAGTGTGCCGAATCAGTCCGCGAGACAGGCGGACCGTTTAGGAAACCGTTGCTCTATCCAGTTGAGCTATGGGGTCAACGGAGGCTACTTGTCCTCCTCCGGATTGTTCGGCCGGTGCAGCCGATGCAGCTTGCCGCCGGGCAGCGCCTCCATCAGCGGCGCCATCTCGCGCACCGCGATCATGCCGACGTGCTCGAGGTTCACGGCGAAGTCGGGCTCGCCGCTCTTGGGATTGGCGAGGATGAGCCAACCTTCGTTGATGCCGAGAATGCGCCCCGAAGCCATGAGGCCGTCGACCTCTTCGGTGTCGTGCGGATTGAAGATGTCGACTTCTTTGCCGACGAGAAACTGCAGCGACTTCATGCCGTGGAGATCTATCACGAATGGGCTAAGATTGCCCGATGCGGCTCAAGGGTCAGGTGGCGGCGCCCGACGTGCGCGGCATCGTCGCGCACGGGCGCGTGCTGCTCGGGCGGGCGGTGCGCGCGGCGTGGCAGGCGCGCCTCCTCAGCCGCGATCCGGACGGGCTCTTTTCCGGCGTGCTCGGCGCGCGCGACGTCGATGAGCTGCTCGCTTCGCTCGATGCGCCGGCGGCCGAGCCGGCGCGGGCCGCGCGCGCGCCGTTGGCCGCGCCGCGCTTGTCGCAGCTGCTGGAGTCGATCGGCGCCGGCGCTGTGGCCGCCGACATCGTCGCCGCCGCGCTCGCGGTCGAGCTCGACGCCACCGCGCGCTCGTTGGCCGGGTACTTGCGCGGCGGCACCGCCGGCGCCGCGCTCAGCGTCGGCACGCTGACGCTGGCGCTCGGCGACGAGGGCACCGCCGAGCTGCTGCTCGCGCTCGGCGCCGGCGCGCCGCTGCGTCGGCATCGGATGATCGACGTGAGCGACAAGGCCGATCTGGTGGCGGCGGCGACGGTGCGCGTGGCGCCGCGCCTCCTGCGCTGGCTCGTCGATCCGAGCGAGGTCGACGACGAGGTGGCCGACTTCGCGTCGCTGCACGTGCCCGAGGACACGCCCGCGTTGCCGCCGGCGGCGCTCGCCACCGTCGAGGAGGCGGTGGAGGAGGTGCGCGCGTTTGTCGTCCATCAACGCACGGCGCGCGGGCGCACCGACCTGGTCTTGCGCGGGCCGCGCGGCGCCGGACGCGCCGAGATCGCGCGCGAGGCGTGCCGCCGGCTCGGGCTGCCGCTGATCTCCGCGCACGTGGGCGCGCTCTTCGGCCAGTCGAGCTCATCCGACGCGGCCGGCGCGCTCCTACGCGAGGCGCTGCTCCTCGACGCGCAAGTGCTGCTCGAAGGCGCCGAGTCGCTCACCGGCGCCGATGAAGCGTCGTCGCGGCTGCGCATCGCGCTGGCGGCGTCGTCGCGCCCCCTGATCCTGACCTCGAGCGGCGTCGATCAGCCGCGGCTGGCGACGGGGCGCAACGTGGTCACGCGCGAGGTGCGCCTCGCCGCCACGCACGAGCGCGAGGAGATTTGGCGGACACTCTTGCCCGACATCGCCGCCGGCGAGATCGCGTCGCTCTATCGCGTCGGCGTCGGCGCCATCCTGCGCTGCGCCGACGGCGCCCGCCTGCGCGCCGGCGTGCGCGCGACCGCGACCTCGTCGGGGGTTAGCCACGCCGACGTCGCCGGCGCGGTGCGCGCCGAGTTCGAGACCGATCTCGGCACCGTCGCCACCAAGGTCGACGTCAGCCAGACCTGGGAAGATCTGGTCGTGCCCGACGAGACCGGCCGCACCATCGCCGAGCTGGTCGATCAGCTGCGCCACCGCTCGACGGTTCTGGGGCGCTGGGGTTTTCAGCGCAAGCTCGGCAAGGGGCTCGGCACCACCGCGCT
>DASXOU010000209.1:0-12607 GCA_036494045.1 Polyangia bacterium
ATTTGATATCGATTCGAATCTTGTGCCGATCGAATTGTAAATCGGCCGCTTGATATGGGATATCGACGAAATCCCAGTGCCCGCTATCGGGATCCAATACCAGTGATGCGGCGCCCTGATCGTCGGAGCGCAGGTTGCCCATGTCGAGCCCGTCGGACGTGGGGTCCATGAAGAAGGGCGCGTCGATGCCGGCCTGCGCCGGAACGTAGACGATGGCGTGATTGAATTGCTGATCGGGGACCTCGCGGCGCACCTTGCCCATTTGCATGGTGCGTAGGATGGCGAAGCGCAGCTTGATGCCGGCGCGTCGCGCCATCTGGATCAAGAGGACCGCTTTGTCCTTGCAGTCGCCGTAGCCGCGCTCGATCACCGCCGAGGCGGCGTGCGGCTTGACGCCCGCGATCGTCGTTTCGTAATCCTGTTGATAACGAATCTCCTGCGTCACGTAATGATAGAGGCGATCGAGCTTGTCGCGCGGCGAGGTCGCGCCGGCGATGAGGCCGTCGATGAGCGCGTTGAGCTTGTCGTTGGTACGGAAGGCGTCGGTGAGAAGCGCGCGCTCCCAGCGGACGTAATCGTCCCAGCCGGCGACGGTGGAGACGCTGATCTGCGCCAATAGATCGCGGGGCGACGGCATCGCCGGCTCGCGCACCAGCGGCGCCAGCGCTTTGGCCGAGAAGGAATAGATGTTGTAACCGTCGCGTGCGCTCTTTTCGGTCGTGACCGGGCCGATGGTCTGCACGTGCAGCTTCTTGGCCGACGGGACGATGAGCACCCAGCGCGAGCCTTCGTGCTGCTCGTTGATGCTCTGGAAATACCATTGGCTGACATATTCGCCGGGCAGAAAATGCGGCGCCGATTGATAGAGGACAAATTGCAGCACGACGCGGCTGCCGGCCTGCAGGTTGCGAAAGCGCACGTCGCCGCCGCGGATCGACGCCGCTTCCTGGCGCTCGCCCTTTTCGTTGAGCGAATAGGCGCGCAAAAGCTTGATCGATCCCATCCGCGAAAGATCCTGATGGGTGAGCGCGTCGCGCCCTTCGTCGTTGAACGCGACCTGCACCGTGGTGACCACCGATTGCGAGCTGCCATCGGCGTGGACCTCGGTGACCTCGTGATCGAGCAAGAGCGCGCTCATGCTGCCCGGCGTCTTGTGCGGCTTCATCTGCAGCGCCTGCGCGATGGCGGCGTCGTCGGGGATGAAGCCCTCGACGATGCCGAGCTTCGTCGGCTGCAGGAACTCGAGCCGCTGCGCCACCGCCGCGTTGTTCGGATCGCGGTCGTGCTCCGCTTTCCAGTCAGTGAGCGCTTCGTCGCGGCGGCCGGTCTCGTAGGCGAGGTTGGCCAGCCGCTCCCACGGGCGCGGCGCCTCGGGCAGCATGTGCGCCGCCAGCTCGTAGCTGCGGTGGGCGGCGGCGAGATCGCCGCGACGGTGCGCCAGGTCGCCGGCGCCGACGACGTAATCGATGCTCTCGGGATCGAGACGATGGAGCGCCTGCTGCTCGCGCGCGACGGCGGCGAAGTCGGTGCGCTCCCACGCCAGCAACAGCAGCTTCTCGTGCGCTTCGCGATCGCCGGGCGCCTCGCGTACGAGGTGCTCGTAGCGGCGGCGCGCGTCGCCGTCGTAGCCGAGCGCCTCGGCGCACTCGGCCCGTTGCAGCTCGGCGGACGCGAGCTTGGGATGCGTCGTCAAGAGCGCGTCGAGGACGCGGCAGGCGTCGACGCTCCAGCCGCGCTGCGCGTAGAGCGACGCCAGCTCCAGCTGCGCCCAGCGGCCGGCGGGAGCGCGCGCGACCGCGGCCAGGAGATCGGTCTGCGCCTTCTCGACGAGATGTTGCTGCGAGAAGTAGCGCGCGCGCTTGATCAGGAACGCGACGCCGGCGCCGTTCGACGCGGCCGCGCCGGCGTCGAGGAGATCGATCGCGTGACCGAGCTCATGATTGTCCCAGTACGAGAGCGCGCCGAAGTAGGTGGCGAGGAGGTTCTTGGGCGCGTCGGCGAGAAAGTCCTGGAACGCGGAGAGCGCGGGGCGATTGCGGCCGTCGCGCTCGAGCAGCGACGCCAGGATGAAGCGGCGGCGATTTTCCGGGCCGCCGACGGCATCGGGGTTCTTGGCGCCGACGTCGCCGTTCCCCGGCGACGGCGTGTAGGGCTCGGGCGTGGTCGCATATTGCAGCTGCGCGAGCGCGGCGCCGTCGTCGGAGGTGAGCCGCGCGCGCAGCCACCAGGCGCCGCCGCGGTTGGCGCTCTTGACGAGGATCTTGTTCCACCCGCGATGCAGATGAATCGTGGCGATCGCGTTGTCGAAGTTGCCGCGCGCGATCAGCTCTTCTTCGAGGACGAGTCCGTCGTTGCACCAGGCGCGCACGGCGTCGCTGGTGCTGAGCCGCAGCTGAACCGTCTGGTCGCCGTCGCTGTGCACCCAGGTCACGACGTAGGCGAGCACCGACTGATTGGGCCACACCAGGTTGTCGAGGTTGAGCCGTCCGGTGCGGTTGGCGGCCACGGTTCGCCAGTGCAAAGGCACCAGCGGCCCCGGGATCTCGGCGTGGAGGTCGACCGATTTCTCGGGCGGATATTCGGTCAAAAAGCCCTTGCCCTGATCGTTCTCGAGCGCGCCGACGAGGGCCCAGTCGCGCATGAACCCGAGCTCGGCGGCGAGCCGCTGCGCTTCGTCGAAGCGGCCCTCGCGTTCGGCCTGGAGCGCCAGGTGAAACGTGGCGCTGGCGCGAACGCTCGGCTTTGGATGGTGCGCGCGCAGCGTTTCGAGCAGGCGGCGCCAGGCGGGCGTCTCGGCGTGGCTCAGATCGGCGAGCTCCGACAGGTAGAGCTCGGTCGCGTCCGATCGCAGATCGGCGGCGGCGGCGAAGAGGTGCTGCGAGACTCCGTCGTTGTCGCCGGCGAGCGAGGCGGCGAGCGCGGCGACCTCGTGGGCGCGGCCGTCGTCGGGATGGCGCGCGAGGATCGCTTCGGCGCGCGCGCGAAACTCGACCAGCGAGATCGGCGCCGATCCATAGAACGCCTCGACGAGCGCGTCGACCTCGGCCGACGGCGTCGAGGTGGCGAGGTGCATTGCAGGCAGATGCTCGGAGGCGCACGCCGCCGCGAGAAGGGCGACAGCAGCGACAAGGATCTTTTTCATCGCCTCCAGGCTACCCGGTCGGACGCTTTGTGGCCACGACATCAGCGCCGTCCCTGCCGGCGCGCGGCGGCTTCGCGGCGCACCAGCTCAACCGCGGCGCATGGCGGTCTCCTGGGCGCGGGTGCCGAAGGTCACGCGCGCGGCCGCGACGGCGCGAACGACGGCGCGCAAATGCGGCGCACGAAAATCGGACGGCTCTCCGGAAATCGAACGGTAGCGCCGGCCCGTTCCGTCGAGTTGGCGCGGCCCCGTTCTTGCTCTCGATGCGCGGGTGTTGTTCGGGACCATCGTATCGTCGCTGCTCCTCCTCGTGCCTGCCATCAGCCAGCGCTATCCGTCGGGGCGCGCGCCGAGCTATCACGGCGAGAGCCGTTGCGGGCCCACCACCATGGCGATGGTGGCGCGCGGATTTCACCTGCGCCGGCGCATGTCGGACGCGGCGCTCATCGAGTCGCTCGATCGCGCAGACGACGGGCAGGTCAATCGCGCCACCGCGCCGGCGGGAATCGTGCGCATGGCGGCGTCGCTGCGCCTCCACACGAAGGTGTATCGCGGCTTCGACGGAGCGTGGGTGCGGCGCGTCCTGCGTCGCGGCGGGCTCGTGGTCGCGCTCGGTCGGCCGCGCTTTTTACCGCAGACCGAGGCGCACACCGGCGGCCACTACGTCGCGGTCGTCGGCCTGGCGCGCGACGGCGAATTCATCGTCAACGATCCATATCGCGCCCGATCGCGCCGCGCCCGGCGCTATCGCGTCGCCGATCGCACGCTGGCGTCGTTCGTGCGCCACAAACCGAACGGCCGGCTCTTCGCGATTCTCCGCTAAGCTCCGCGCATGCAAGCATTCGGACGCGCCGTCGAGGCGAGGCCGCAGCTCCGGGGCATCTCGCGGCGTACGTCCTCGCTCCCTCGGTCACGGGCCGGAGCCTGCTCCCTCATCGCTCCGGGCGTGCGCCGCGATCTGCCTCCGGAGCTGCGGCCTCGCTTGCGCTCCTAGGTCGCCGCGAGATTGCTGGTACGATCGGGGCATGGCGACCGCGGCGCAGCGGGAGTGGATGGCGCTCGGCTACGGGCTGTTCGTGCACTTCGGACCGTGGACCTGGTCGGGAAGCGGCGACGGAAAATTTCCCGCGGCACGGATGACGGCGCCGGCGCTCGACATGCGCGCGTGGGCGGCGCTGGCGGTGGAGTCGGGGATGCGTTACGCGGTGCTCACGGCCAAGCACGTCGACGGCTTTTGCCTGTGGCCGAGCGCGCACACGGAGTATTCGGTGAAGGCGACGCCGGAGCGGCGCGATTGGGTGGCGGAGTTCGTCGCGGCGTTTCGCGAACAGGGATTGAAGGTCGGGCTTTATTACGCGCTCTTGGATCGCAGTTGTTCCTTTTTCGAGGATGACGCGCGGTATGCGCAATATGTCCGCGATCAGGTGACCGAGCTCTTGACGGGATATGGCGATATCCTCGAATTATGGTTCGACGGCGCGTGGGACAAGGATCATCCGACGCGCGATTGGCCGCACGATCCCGCGTGGGACGGTGGTACCGGCGCGCGCTGGGAATGGGCGCGGTTATACGAGCATATCCACTCGATGCAACCGAATTGCCTGGTGATTCAAAACTCGAGCTCCGATCGGCCGGGCGTGCCCAATTATCTGCCGGTCGATGCGCGTACCAGCGAGCATTACGATTTCATCTGGCGCGAGCAGCTGTGCGCGCCGCGGATCGATCCGCTGTTTCCGACGGAAAACGGCCCGATCTATTTGCCCCTCGAATATTGCACGACCTTGACGCCGGGCTGGTTCTGGCAAGCCGGCGCTTGTTATTCGCACGCCTCTGCAGAAACCATTGCCGGCTGGCGGCGGCGCGCACGCGCGCAGTCGGCGAATCTGCTCCTCAATATCGGACCGGATATCACTGGCCGTATTCCCGAATATCACCGATCGTTTCTGATCGAAGCCGAGCGCCTGGTGCGATGAAGCCCGCGGTCATCGTAGTTTCGCATACCCATTGGGATCGCGAATGGTATCAGCCGTTCGAGATCTTCCGATTGCGGCTCTGCGATATGGTGACGGAGCTCCTCGATATCCTCGAAACCGATTCTCGATTTGCCCATTTCATGCTCGATGGACAGACCGTGTGCCTCGACGATGTGCTCGAGGTTCGTCCCGAGCTCGGCGCGCGCCTCGGGGCCGAAGTGGCGGCGGGGCGCATCGGCATCGGGCCGTGGTACGTGCTGCAGGACGAGTTTCTCGTCGGCGGCGAAGCGATCGTGCGCAACTTGTCCGAGGGCCTGGCGAGCGCGCGCAGGTTCGGGCGGCCGATGGCGATCGGATATCTGCCCGACGCGTTCGGGCATATCGCGCAGATGCCGCGCATCTTGCGCGGATTTGGAATCGAGACCGCGGTGGTGTGGCGCGGCGTGGGCGATGCCGCGCCGGGCAGCGAATGGCGCTGGCGCGCGCCGAGCGGCGCCGAGGTGCTGTGCCTGTTTCTGCCGGGAGGTTACGGAAACGCGCATCGATTGGGTGCCGACCCGGACGCGGCGGGCGCGCGCTTGCGCGAGGATCTAAAGAAGCTGTTGCCGCTCTCTCGCGCGGCGGTCGTCTTGTGGATGAACGGGAACGACCATCAGCGGGCGGAGCGGACCTTGCCGGCGCTGCTCGGCGCGCTCGCGGCGGCGGCGCCCGACGTCGAGCTCGAGCACGCGTCGCTCGAGCGCGCGGTCGAGCTCGTGCGCGAGCGCGTCGACGTCGGCGCGCTGCCGGTCGTCGCCGGCGAGCTGCGGCGGGCGACGCCGACGGTGCCGGTGCTCTCTGGTGTGTGGTCCGCGCGCAGCTGGCAGAAGCAACGTCACGATCGCGCGCAGGCGCTCCTGGTGCGCTTGGCCGAGCCGTTCGCGGCGCTGGCAGGAATCCATCGGCGCGATGCGCTCGACCACGCGTGGCGTCTGCTCTTGAAGTGCCAGCCGCACGACTCGATCTGCGGCTGCTCGATTGACGAGGTCCATCGCGACATCGACGCGCGCCTCGGCGGCGTCACCGAGCTGGCCGGCGCGATCGCGCGCGACGCGGTCGAGTCGTTGGCCGGCGCGCCGACCGGCGACTTCGCGCTGCACGGCGCCGTCGCGGTCGTCAATCCGCATCCGTTCGCCGTGACGGCAACGGCGGAGGTCGCGTTGCAGCGGCCGATCGACGCACCCTTCGCCGTCGTCGGGCCGACGGGCGAGGTTCCCTACGAGATCGTGTCGCGCTCGCCAACCGACGGACCCGACGGCCGGCCGGCGGAGTGGTTGCGGCTGCGTCTCTTTTTGCGCGCGTTGCCGCCGCACGGGTTGCGCACGCTGGCGCTCGAGCCGCGCGCGCCGGCGCCGATGCCCGCGCCCCAGACGACGCTGGCGGTGCGCGAGATTCCGGGCGGCGTCGAGATCGTCGACGGCGCGACCGGCCTCCGCATCGTGCACACGTTCGAGGACGACGACGATCGCGGCGATCTCTACGACTTCTGCCCGCGCGCGGGATCGCCGACGCGCAGCTCGCGCGACACCGATCTCGGCATCACGGTACGCGCGCGCGCGATCGGACGGCGCGTCGAATTCGAGGTCGACGTCGACAATCGCGCGCCCGATCATCGGCTGTGCGCGCGCTTCGACCTGTGGGCGCCGCCGGCGTCGCTGTGGACCGAGACGGCGTTCGGCTGGCTCGAACGCACGACGAGCGGCACGCATCCGGCCCTTGCGATCACGCTCGCGCGCGGTGCCGCGGGCGCGCCGTCGCTGGCGCTGGGCGGCCTCGGGCTGCACGAGGTCGAGCGCGGCGACGACGGCGCGATCCTGTTGACGCTGTTTCGCGCGGTCGGCTGGATGTCGCGCGGCGGTCTGTCGACGCGCGCCGGCCACGCCGGCTACAACGTGCCGACACCCGACGCGCAGGGCCTCGGCCGCCTACGCTTTGCCTACGCGATCGCCATCGCCGACGGCGCCGACGAGGCGGTACGCGCGCTCGAGCCGGGCGTGATCGGCCCGCACGCGATCGCGCTCGAACGGGCGCAGCCGGCCGATCGCGCGCTCCTCTCGATCGAGCCGGCGAGCGTGCGCCTGTCGATCTGCAAGCGCGCCGCCGACGGCGACGCCCTCATCGTCCGCGTGTGCGGCGCGCCGACGGCGGCAGTGACCGCGCGAATCCGCCTCCATCGCCCGATCCGACGCGCCTGTTGGTCCGATCTCGACGAGCGCATCGGCGCCGCGCTCGCGCTCGCCGGCGCCGGCGACGAGCTCGCCGTCCCCATCGCCGCAAGCGAGGTCGTCACGCTGCGCATCGAATGATTCGTATATGCTGCGCGCGGAGGTGGCCATGAAGACCCGTGCTGCGGTGGCGTACGAAGCCGGCAAGCCGCTCGTCGTCGAGGAGGTCGAGCTCGACGGGCCGCGCGCCGGCGAGGTGCTCGTCGAATTGGCGGCCACCGGCGTCTGCCACACCGACGAGTTCACCCGCTCGGGCGCCGATCCCGAAGGCCTCTTCCCCGTCATCTTCGGCCACGAAGGCGCGGGCATCGTCGTCGACGTCGGCGCCGGCGTCACGACGGTGAAAAAGGGCGACCACGTCATCCCGCTCTACACGCCCGAGTGCCGGCAGTGCAAATCGTGCCTCAGCCGCAAGACCAACTTGTGCACGGCGATCCGCGCCACCCAGGGCAAGGGCCTCATGCCCGACGGCACCAGCCGCTTTCGCATCGGCAAGCAGCCGATCCATCACTACATGGGCTGCTCGACCTTCTCGCAGCACACCGTGCTGCCCGAGATCGCCGTCGCCAAAGTGCGCTCGGACGCGCCGTTCGACAAGATCTGCTACATCGGCTGCGGCGTCACCACCGGCGTCGGCGCCGTCCTCTTCACGGCCAAGGTCGAGCCCGGCGCCAACGTCGTCGTCTTCGGCCTCGGCGGCATCGGGCTCAACGTCGTGCAAGGCGCGCGCATCGCCGGCGCCGATCGCATCATCGGCGTCGATCTCAACCCCGCGCGCGAGGCGGTCGCGCGCCGCTTCGGCGCCACCCACTTCGTGAACCCGCGCGACCTTGGCGGCGATCTGGTCGCGCACCTCGTCGAGCTCACCGGCGGCGGCGCCGATTACAGCTTCGAGTGCGTCGGCAACGTCACTTTGATGCGCCAGGCGCTCGAGTGCTGCCATCGCGGCTGGGGCGTATCGGTCATCATCGGCGTCGCCGGCGCGGGCCAGGAGATCGCGACGCGTCCGTTCCAGCTCGTCACCGGCCGCGTGTGGAAGGGCTCGGCGTTCGGCGGCGCGCGCGGCCGCAGCGACGTGCCGCGCATCGTCGATTGGTACATGGAGGGCAAGATCCAGATCGATCCCTTGATCACGCACAAGCTGCCGCTCTCTCGCATCAACGACGCGTTCGACCTCATGCATCGCGGCGAGTCGATCCGCGCCGTAGTGGAATACGCGACGTGAAGACGCGCGCCGAGCATCGCGCGTTCGACGGACGCCAGGGCTTCTACGAGCACGACAGCGTCGCCTGCGCCGGGCCGATGCGCTTCTCGGTCTTCCTGCCGCCGGCGGCGCTCGGCGGCGCGCGCGTGCCGGCGCTCTATTTTCTCGCGGGCCTCACCTGCAACGAAGAGACCTTCATGACCAAAGCGGGCGCGCAACGCGTCGTCGCCGCGCTCGGCCTGGCGCTGGTCGCGCCCGACACCAGCCCGCGCGCCGCGCGCTTCCCCGGCGACGACGAATTCTGGGACTTCGGCCTCGGCGCCGGCTTCTACGTCGACGCCACGCAAGCGCCGTGGTCGGCGGCCTATCGCATGCACAGCTACGTGGTCGACGAGCTCCCGGCGCTCATCGAGCGCGAATTTCCCATCGCCACCGACGCGCGCGGCATCTTCGGCCACTCGATGGGCGGCCACGGCGCGCTGGTGGCGGCGCTGCGCCGGCCCGAGCGCTATCGCAGCGTCTCGGCGCTCGCGCCCATCTGCGCGCCGTCGGAGGTGCCGTGGGGACAAAAGGCGCTGTCGCGCTATCTCGGCGACGATCGCGCGGCGTGGGCCGAGTGGGACGCCTGCGCGCTGATCGCGCGGCGCACCTTTCCCGGCACCATCGTCGTCGACCAGGGCACCGCCGACAAATACCTCGTCGAGCAGTTGCGCCCCGAGCGGCTGCGCGATGCGTGCGCCGCCGCCGGCCAGCCGCTCACGCTGCGCATGCACGAGGGCTACGATCACTACTACTTCATGGTCGCCACCTTCGTCGAGGAACAGCTGCGCCATCACGCCCGCGCGCTCGTTGGCTAATCGCCTCTGGTACAATGAAGCAGGGGACCATGGGGGATTCTCTGCATCGCCTGGGATCGATCGGCGACCGCCCCGACGATTCGCCGTCGGAGCGGCTGCGCCATCGCTTCCTCGTCTACATGGGGCGCGCAGCGACGTCTACTCGCTCGGCTGCCTCGCTTACTTTCTTCTGACCGCGTCGCCGGTGTTCCGCGCCGAGTCGACCATCGAGATCTGCAGCCACCATCTGCACACGACGCCGACGCCGATGTCGGTGCGCGCCTCGCGCGCGGTGCCGCAGCCGCTCGAGGAGCTCGTGCTCGCGTGTCTGGCCAAGAAGCCCGAGGAGCGGCCGACGACCGATGCGCTGGTGGCGCGACTGCGCGGCTTTCTCGCCGAAACGTGGGGACGCTGGGAAGAGTCGGACGCCACGGCCTGGTGGCGCGCCAACGGCGCCGCGGTCGCCGAGCATCGCGCGCGCAGCGTGGAGTCCGTCGACCAGACCGTGATCGCGCGCAAGGCGCCATCGACGTCGTCGTCGGTGGCGACCGACGCCACCGAAGTCGGCAAGCATCCGCCGCCCGCGCGCTCGAGCGCCGCCTAATTCGCGGCGCCGAGGGAGTCGAGATAGCGGATGGCGTCGGCGGCGTCGTCGCGCAGGCAGGCGTTCGACTTGCGCGCCTCGGCCTTGTGCAGCGCCGCCAGCGCCGCCGGATCGCGCAGCGCGCGCAGCTGGGCCACCGCGCGCTGCCGATCGGCGCAGCTCGCGCCTTGCTCGAGATCGAGCCGATACGACGCCAGCAGATCGACGCGCGCCGACAGCCCGAGGCTCTCGGCCAGCTCGCGCAGGCTGTCGCGATGCTGCGGCGATCGGCTCGACGACGCCAGCTCGACCAGCCGCGCGCGCGCCCCTTCGTCGTCGAGGAATTGGATGAGGAAGCGCGCCGCGCCGCTGGCCGTCTCGTTGCGCTCGTCGTCGAGCATGAGCATGAGGTTGGTGCGCATCGTGCGATCGTCGGCGAGCGAGCGGTCGAGCGAGCGCACCCGCTCGTAGGCGACCAGCGCCTCGTCGTAGCGGCGCAGCGCCGCGTCCGCGTGGCCGAGCTCGAGCTGCGCCGGCGCGTCGTCGGCGATCTCCTTGAGCCGCTCTTGCAGATACGCGGCCGCCTCTTGCGGACGGCCGCCGTCGAGGAGCGCGCGCGCATGCGCGGCGTGATGCGGACGCAGCGCCCGTTGCAGCGCGAAGCCGCCCGCCGCGGCGACGAGCATCGCGCCCAGCACCGCGAGCACGCGCCGCGATCGCAACGGCCGCGCCATCGTTCGCGCCGCGCGCGACCACAACGACGGCAGCGGAAGCGACGTGCGCGACGGCGAGAGCGCCTCGGCACACGCGTCGAGCGCCGCCAGATACTCGCCCGCGTCGGCCGGCCGCTCCTCGGGCTTCTTGGCCAATCCGCGCCGCACCAGCTCCTCGAGCGGCGCCGGAAAGCTGCGCCCCTCGGCGCCCTCGGCCAAGGTCGGCGCCGCCCGGGCCGCGTGCATGACCAGCAGGCTCTCCTCGTCGGCGCCGGCGAACAGCGGCCGCCCGGTCAGCATCTCGTAGAGCACCACGGTCAGCGAATAGAGATCGCTGCGCGGGTCGACGGCGCGCCCGAGCGCCTGCTCCGGCGACATATACGCGGGCGTGCCGAAGCGCTGCCCCATCATCGTCAGCTTGGTGTCGGCGCCCGGCTCGGGCTCGAGCAGCTTGACGAGCCCGAAGTCGAAGATCTTCGCGAAGTCGGGATCGCCCTCGTGATGCACCAGCATCACGTTCTCCGGCTTGACGTCGCGATGCACGATGCCCGCCTGATGCGCGTGCGCCAAACCCGCGGCGACGTGACGCGCGACGTGCAGCGCGCGCCCGGTGACGAACGGCGTGTCGTCGAGCGCCGCACGCAAGAGCGCGCCGCGCAGATACGACATCACGAGGAACAACGAGCCGTCGGGCAGCCGCCCGAAGTCCTGCACCGCGACGCAGTTGGGATGATCGAGGCGCGCCAGCGCGATCGCCTCGCGCTCGAAGCGCCGCCCGACCTCGGGCACGTTCGACCAGCTCTGATGCAGCACCTTGACCGCGACGCTGCGTTGCAGTCGCACCTGCTCGGCGCGATACACGCGCCCCATGCCGCCTTCGCCGATGAGCTCTACGATCTGGTAGCGCCCGTCGACGAGCTCACCCAGCATCCGCCTGCTCGAAGAGGACGCGGTAGAGCCGCTTCATCGCCGCGTCCGCCTGCAGATCCTGGACGAGCTTGCGCAGCCGCCGATCGACCTCGGGCAGAAGATTGCCGAGCTCCTCGGGCGTCAGGTTCTCGGGCTTGACGCCGATGGTGTTGAGCACCGAGACCAGCGTCCAGCGCGTGGTCGCGTCGTCGAGCGCGATGGCCGACACCGCTTTTTCGAACAGCGCGTTGCCCTTGATGGCGTCGATGGTGCGGGTGGCCAGACGCTTGGGATCGGAGTCGCCCATGGCGGCGATTGTAGCCCTGCGTGTTAGTGGAGTCGACGACCGTCGGCGCGACGTTCGGCGTAGCGGCCGAAGCGCGCGGCTTCCGCGATCGCGTAGTCGCGCAGGAGGCGAAGATGCTTTCCGGCGGCGCCGGCGAGCTCGATGCCGCTCGTTTGCAAGAGCTGTCCCTCGGCGCCGCGCCAGACGCTGTCGAAGCAGATGACGCCCTTGGCCCAGATGAGCTCGTCGAGGCCGGGAAGATCGAGCTCGAGCTGCACCGTCGCGCGCTGCGGCCAGCGATAGGGACGATGCAGGCGCAAGCCCGTCGGCGAGACGTCGGAGATGAGCGCGAACCGTTCGTCGCCGTCGACGATCTCGGTGCAGAAGCCGCCGGGCGAGGGCGCGCGCGGCTGCTGGCGTCGGCGTTGCGGAGGCGACAAGTCCCTCATGCAATCCAGGAAATCATGGGCCATGTAGGGAATTGTAGGACAGAGCTCGTCGAGCCACAAATTTTGCGACTATTTCCGCGGCTATTTTCCGCTGAATTGCGCGGCGCGGCGCTCGAGGAACGACATCAAGCCTTCGCGCGCGTCGTCGCTGGCCATGAGCACGCGCAGCTGATCCATGAGCGCGCGCGCCGCCTCGGCTTCGACGAGCGACTTGCGCGCGCTCGCGATCGTCGCGCGCACGCCGAGCG
>DASXOU010000210.1:0-2468 GCA_036494045.1 Polyangia bacterium
ATGGAATCGAGCACGTTGGCCGTCGTCAAGAAGAGTACCTTGGAGAGATCGAAGGGCACGTCGAGATAGTGATCCTGGAAGGTGTTGTTCTGCTCGGGATCGAGCACCTCGAGCAGCGCCGCCGCCGGGTCGCCCCGGAAATCGGCGCCGATCTTGTCAATCTCGTCGAGCATGAAGACCGGGTTGTGCGTGCCCGCGCGCTTCATTCCCTGAATGATGCGTCCCGGCAGCGCGCCGATGTACGTGCGGCGATGGCCGCGGATCTCCGCCTCGTCGCGCACGCCGCCGAGCGAGACGCGCACGAACTCGCGCCCGAGCGCGCGCGCGATCGAGCGCCCGAGCGACGTCTTGCCGACGCCGGGCGGTCCGACGAACAAGAGGATCGGCGCCTTCTTCTTTGGCGCAAGCTTGCGCACCGACAGGTACTCGAGGATGCGCTTCTTCACCTTGGCGAGCCCGCGATGATCGGCCTCGAGCACCGCGCGCGCCGCCGCCACGTCGAGCTTGTCTTCGCTCGCCTTGGTCCACGGCAGCTCGAGCAGCCACTCGAGATACGTGCGCGCCACGTTGGCCTCGGCCGAGCCCTCGCCGAGCGCGCCCAGCCGCCGCGCCTCGCGCAGCGCCGCCGCCTCGGCTTCCGCCGGCAGCCCCGCCGCGCGCACGCGCGCCATCCATTCGTTGTCCTCGTCGTCGACGCTCTCGTCGCCGAGCTCCTTTTTGATCTGCTTGAGCTGCGCGCGCAGGATCTCGCGCCGGGTCTGGGCGCGTTCCTCTTTTGCCTGCTGATTGGCACCGCGCCGCGACTCGAGCTCGCGCACGATCGCCTCCAGCCGCGCGCGCACGTCGAGCTCCAAGAGGAGCGTCCGCCGCGGCTCGACCCCGAGCGGCAATTCGTCGGCGACGAGATCCGCCAGCGCCGACGGCGCCACCGTGGTGTCGATCTCCTCGTCGTCGTGCAGCTCGCGCCACAGCCCTTGCACGCGCGCCGCCAGGATGCCGGTCGCGTCGCCGGCCGCGTTGGTCTCCATCGCCGTCGACAGCTGCGCCTTTTCGAACGGCTCCCGCTCGACGATCTCGTCGATGACGACGCGCTCGTGCGCCACCACCGTCACGAGGTAGCGATCGTCGGGCAGCCGCACGATCTTGCGCAGCGCCGCGGCGACCGCCAACGTGTCGTCGGCGCGCATGCGCAGCGCCACCCGCGCGTCCTTGTGGCGCTTGAGCTCCGTGAAAATCGAATCGATGGCGGCGCCCTTGAGCTCGAGCGTCGTCTCGGTGCCGGGGAAGACCACGCGGTCCCCAACCGGAAGCAAGGCCATCGTCTGTCTAGTCATGAATCGCAACCTAAGACCGGGTTGCGAGAGCCGCAATGGATCGGTGTGCGCGATTACGCAGCGTCGAGCGTCTTGTCGCCGCGCTGCCAGTTGCACGGCGTCAGCCCGCCCGACTGCAGCGCGTCGAGCGTGCGCAAGACCTCGTCGACGTTGCGCCCGATCGACAGGTCGTGGACGCTGGCGAAGCGGATGACGCCGAGCGGATCGACGATGAACGTGGCGCGCAAATCGACGCCGTCCTCGGGATGCAGGATGCCGAGCGCCTCGGACAGCGCGCGCTTGGTGTCGGCGAGCATGGGGAAGGGCAGCGCCTTCAGATCGGGGTGATGCTGGCGCCACGCCAGGTGCACGTAGTGCGTATCGGTCGACATGCCGAGGAGTTGCGCGCCGCGCTCTTCGAAGTCGCCGTTGCGTCGCCCGAACTCGGCGATCTCCGTCGGGCAGACGAAGGTGAAGTCCATCGGCCAGGCGAACAGCACCAGCCACTGCCCGGGATAGCTGTGCGCCTGAATGGTCTGGAACTCCTTGCCGTGGTCGAGGCTGACGACGGCCTGGAGGGCGAAGGGGGGGAGCTTGTCTCCTACGGTGAGCATGGGCTTGGTCTCCTCTAAAGTTAGACTTGTTATCGATATAGACTCGGTCTAATCCTTGGCCACAAAAAATCAGCCGCGGCGCTTGTGCCGGGCAGCGCGCGCGCGGCTCCTGGTGCCGCGCATAACCACCATGTACTCCTTGACGTCGTAGCCGGCCAGGCGCTCGACGCGGCTCACGCGCACCGCGTCCCACGGCACGTCGTGGATCGAGCCGGTCGCCTCGTCGATGAAGTGGTGGTGCGCGCCGCAGTTGCAGTCGAAGACGCTGCGCCCCTCGGCCAGCACCAACTCACGCACCAGCCCCTTTTTCACGAGCAGGTGCAGCGTGTTGTAGACGGTGGCGCGCGAGATCATGGGCAGGTTGGCCTGCGCGCGGCGCCAGACCTCGTCGGCCGACGGATGGTCGCCGGTGTCGAGGACGTAGGCGCCGACGGCCAGCCGCTGCGCCGAGGGCTGGATGCCGTGGGCGCGGAGCAGCGCTGCGATGTCCCGCTTCATCTGGTTTAGACTAAGTCTAAAGTTGGTATTCGTCAAGACCCTG
>DASXOU010000211.1:0-4800 GCA_036494045.1 Polyangia bacterium
CGTCGACTTTCCGCGCCCGTCGTCGGACGACATGGCGCCCGGCATTCGCAAGGGCGATCTCCTGCTCGCGTGCCGCGCCTGCGGCAAGCCGCAGCGGGGCGACGTCGTGCTCTTCAGCTCGCCCGACAACGGGCCGCTCAGCGTCCGTCGCGTCATCGCCGTGCCCGGCGATCGCGTGGAAGTGCACAACGGGCAGATCCTGGTCAACGGCAAGCCGCTCGAAGAGACCGAGGGCGGCATCCTGAAGCTGGCCGACATCGATCCGGTGTCGAGCCAGCCGCGGCCGTTCTCGGTCGTCGAGGAGCACAACGGCCAGCACGAGTATCGCGTGGTGCGCGATCTCGGCGTCATCTCGTCGGGCGATCGGCCGCCCGAGACGCTGGCCGATTCGTACTTCGTGGCCGCCGATCGGCGCACGCTGGTGCGCGACAGCCGCGACTACGGGCCGGTGCCGCGCGCATCGATCCGCTCGATCATCGTGCGCGTCCTGTCGGCGGGCGATCACGACGCCAGCCGGCAGGGCAAGCTGCCGTAGCTCGGCTCATCAGAAGAGCCGGACCTGGCCGTCGTCGTCGACGGGGAGGTCGTAGCGCAAGCGCGGACCGTCGATGCGCAAAAAAGGCGGCGGATGATGGACGTCGTGCTTTTGCGGCGTGATGAGGTGGATGACCTCGTGGCGCAGCGCCCACAGCTTGTCCGACAGGATGCGCCGGTGGCACTGCGACCAATGGGTCTCGGCGCACATGAACGCCGTCGCTGCGCGCGCCGCGATCTCGAGGAGCGCGGCGAGGCCGGCGGCGAACTCATCGGTGTCCATGTGATCGGCGTAGTTGCGGAAGGCGTCGACCTGCCACGACGGGTTCGGCGACGGCTGCGGCCCGCGCTTGCGCCGCCCGCCGAGGCGCGGCTCCCAGGCGTAGGCGATCCCGTGCGCCGGCAGCGACGCGGCGAGCGCCTCGCGCCCGAACTGCGGATGGCGCCGCGACCCGGGAAAGCTGCGCACGTCCACGACCGACACGACGCCCCCCGACGCCAACGTCGCGACGAGCTCGTCGAGCGAGCGCGCCCCGTGTCCGACGCTATGGATGCGCACGAGCAGAATCTAGATCGTCACGGACCCAGCGTCACGGTGTAGATCTCGCGCGGGTTCGAGGCTCGTTCGCTGGCGGCTTTGATGACGACGAAGTAGCGCTTGCCGGCGACGAGCGGCGTGCCTGGCGGCAGCACCTTGCGCGCCTCGTCGACGATCTTCACGCTCGCCGGCAGCGGGCCGCCGAAGTGCGCGCCCGCCGGCGCCGCGGTGGCCGTGAAGCTGAACCAATCCTCGTCGCCGCGCGGCGCCAGCCGCCCCTTCATCGTCGGCGACCCGGGCAGCCACGGCGTAGCCGTCGACGGCCCATCGTTGGGCTCGCGCTCCTCGTCGGGCGGAGGCTGCGTCATCGTCACCGTCAGCCGATAGGGCGCGTCGAACGCGGTGTCGCGCGCGCGGCCGCTCACGCGCACCAAGGCCTCGCCGGCGCGCGCCGGCGGCAACAGCTCGCCCTGCCCCACCGGCGCGTCGTCGGCGCGCACCCACGGCTTGCCGTCGGCGCCGAGCCGCTCGAGCCGGAGGTCCACCTTGTCGACGCCGTCGACGTCGAAGGCGAGCTGCGCCTCGGGCGGCACGCCCACGACTTTGTAGACGTCGGCGTCGCCCGGCCAGAGGAAGCCCGCGATCTGCGTGGTGCCGCCTTGCAACGTCAGCGGCGTGGCGTGCGCGACGTCGTTGTTGGGCTCGCGCTCGGCGCCGTCCAGCGGCGGCTCGACGCCGATGCGCAAGACCCAGCGCGCATCGGGCGAGCGGCCCTCGACGGCACGGAGCTCGATCGCGGCGACGCTGGCGGCCGTGTCGATGCCGACGTTGCGCATGCGCAGCTCGTCGTTCTTGGCGCCGCGCGCCTCGGCGAACACGCTCTTGCCGTCGGGCGAAGTCACCTTCAGCGACGGCGCCACCTCGGCCGCCGGCGCCAGCTCGAGCCGCAGGATGGCGCGATTGTCCTTGGCGGGCACGCCCGCGAGCGACAGGCTCAGCCAATCCTCGTCGCGCTTGCGCCCGAAGAAGCCGCTGACGTCGCCGACGGTGCCGTTCGACAGCCGGATCGGCGTGGCGTGCGCGACGTCGTCGTTGGGCTCGCGCTCGTCGCCGACCGTCGCCGGCCACGCCTGCACCGTGAGCTCGTAGGTGTGGGTCGCGTCGCCCTTGGCTGCGCCCGCCTCGTGCACGCGCAGATAATAGGTGTGCGCCGGATCGACGCCGACGTTGGGGATGACCTCGGGCTCGCCCGGCCCGCCATCGTTCACCGTCAGCATGCGCTTACCGTCGCCGTCGAGGACGTCGAGCGCCAGATCGATCCCGGGCACGCCCGACAACTCTACGCGCGCGTAATCGAATCCGCCCATATCGCGCGGCGCGCCCGGATCCATCCACGAGAAGACGTCGACGTCCTTGGCGACGATGGTGCCGCGCACGCCCTTGCCCGGCTCCATCGGCTGCGCGTGCGCGACGTCGTCGTCCGGCTCCTTCTCGTCGACGAGCGGCAGCTTCGGCCGCTCCGGCGCCCGCTTGTCCGGCTCGACGACTTCGACCGCCGGCCCGCCATCTCCAGGCATCTTGATCGGCTTGCGGTGATCGCAGGCGGGCAAAGCCAACAGGAAGATCAGAAGCTCAAGAGGCAGAACAGAAGCAAAAGTGTTTTTTTCTGTCCTTTTGAGCTTCTGATCTTCCTGTGAGCTCATTTCTTGAAGGTGGCGAGGAACTCCGCTTCGCTCACGACATTCCCGTCGACGAGCGCCTTGCCCGACATCTTCCAGATCGCCCCGCCCTTGCGCGTCGGCGTCACTTCGAGCCGCAGCACGTCGCCCGGCACCACGGGCTTGCGGAACTTCACCTTGTCGATGCCCATGAAGAACACCAGCGGCTTGTCGCCGGGATCGGCCAGGATGTTCATCGCCAGCACCGCGCCCGCCTGCGCCATCGCCTCCACCTGCAACACGCCCGGCATGATCGGATGCCCGGGAAAGTGCCCGGCGAAGTACGGCTCGTTGGCGCTGACGTTCTTGATGGCGACGACGTGATCTTCCGACAGCTCGACGACGCGGTCGATCATGAGAAAAGGAAAACGATGCGGGATCACCCGCTCGATGGCAGGAACGTCGAGCGGCGCGGCGAGCCCGAGCGGCACGCTTACTTCTTGCCGCCGCCGCCGCCCGAGTTGTAGGTGCGGATGACTTCGTTGGTGATGTCGAGCGACGGCTGTCCGTAGACCACCGACGAGCTGCGCTCGAGGACCATCATGAAGTGCTCGCGCTCGGCGATCTTCTGCACCACCGTCGACAGCTTGGCCAAAATCCCGCGCGTCGCCTCGGCTTCGCGCTTCTGCAGATCGCCCTGCAGGCGCGCGTAGGTCTCTTGGAGCTGCTGCAGGCGCATCCCCATCTCCTGCTGCATCTTCTGCTTGGCGTCGTCCTTCATGAGGGACGACTTCTTGTCGAAGTCTTCCTTCATCTTCTTGAGCTCGTCCTGCTTGGCGTCGAGCTCCTTCTGCTTCTGATCGAAGTCGGACTTGAGCTTGTTCTTGGCCGCCTTGCCGTCGTTCGTCTCTTCGAGCGCGCGCTGCAGATCGACGAACGCGAGCTTGTCGTCTGCATGAGCCGCGCGCGCGGCCACGCCTCCGACGAGCGCATAGGAGATTGCGAAGGCGAAGATCGTGCGGGTCATGTGTGCTCCTTCATTTCCGGGCCGTTCTTATGTGACGTCGGACGTTTCGTCAAGGATTTAGAAGAAATTGCCAATCGTGAACTCGAACACGATCGGGTCTTCGCCCTGCTGCCGGTTGAGCGGGATGCCCCACTCGAAGCGCAGCGGGCCAATGGGCGAGTTCCAGCGGAAGCCGAAGCCGACCGAGTAACGCAGGTTCTGGAAGGTCGGATAGGCGTTGCACGGATTGAACACATCCGGGATGTTGGACACCGCCAGCCGCGACGGGCAGTACTTCGCCGTCTCCGTATTGTAGGCGTTGCCGGCGTCGAAGAAGACGACGCCCTTGATCTGCACGGCGGCGAAGATCGGGAACTCGATCTCCGAGTTCAAGATGAGCTGCAAGTTGCCGCCGATGTTGAATTGCGACAAGAACGCCGAGGGCTCCTGCGACGACAAGACGTTGACCTTGGGCCCGAGGCCGAAGAGCTGGAAGCCGCGGATGGTGTTGATGCCGCCCGTAAAGTAGCGCTCGTAGATGGGCACGCCCTGCGAATCGCGCGAGACGACCAGGTCGCCTTCGACGTTGAGGCGGAAGATGAACGGGCCCCAGATCGGGTGATAGAAGCGCGCCCAGCCGCTGACGCGCTCGTAGACCGCCTGCGAGGCGATCAGCGGATCGGCGATCTCGACGGCGAGCGAGTGGAACATGCCGCGCTTGGGGAACAGGCGATCGTCGCGCGTGTCGTAGTTTATCGACAGGCGCACCGACGAGGTGATGCCCGAGCGGAACAGGTTCGACACCGTGCCCGACGAGACCGGCGTGACGTTGCCGAAGCCGCCGATGGTCTGGCCGAGCTGGTTCTGCTCGACGTCGACGTACTCGAGCTTGTAGGTGCCGAACACGCGCGTCCAGTCGCCGAACAGATAGCCCCACGTCAAGTCGCCGCCGCGCGCGGTGCGGTTGAACGACGGATAAAAGAGGAGTGAGTTGTACACCGAGAATGCGAACGTCAGCTTGGTGTCGAGGAAATAAGGATCGAGATAGCGCAGTGTAAACAATT
>DASXOU010000212.1:0-1850 GCA_036494045.1 Polyangia bacterium
CGGCCGGGCGGCGCTCTAGAAATGACATCAAGCCTTCGCGTGCATCGTCGCTCGCCATCAGCACCTTCAGCTGTTCCATGAGCGCGCGCGCGGCCTCGGCTTCGACCAACGACTTGCGTGCGCTGGCGATGGTCGCGCGCACGCCGAGCGGCGCCTGCTGCGCGATGACGGCGGCGATCGCGACCGCGCGCTCGAGCTGCTTGCCGTGCTCGACGACTTCTTGCACGAGCCCGATGCGGTGCGCCTCGGCGGCGTCGAACGTGTCGCCGGTGAGGAGCCAGCGCATCGCGTTGCCCCAGCCGGCCGTGGCGACCAGTCGAAATGTCGCGCCGCCGAACGGAAAGATGCCGCGCTTGACCTCGATCTGGCCGAAGCGCGTGTTCGACGCCGCGACGCAGACGTCGAGCGCGAGGATGAGCTCGATGCCGAGCGTGAGGCAGCGGCCGTGCACGGCGATGACGGCGGGCTTGGTGCGCTGTTTGCCGTGGACGCCCCAGGGATCGATGGCGCCGGCGCCGAGCGCGAGCTCGCCGCGTGCGATCGCGGGCGCGACGTTGCCGAGGTCGAGGCCGGCGGTGAAGTGCTCGCCGGCGGCGAAGACGACGCCGCAGCGCAGGTTGTCGTCGCGCTCGAGCTCGCCGAACGCGTCGCCGAGCTGCTGCAGCATGTCGACGTCGAACGCGTTCATCTTGGCGGGGCGGTTGATGCCGATGAGCAGCAGGTGGCCGCGCCGCTCGGTGGTGATCTTGGAGTCGCTCATGCGCGTCAGTGTACAGCGGCGATGCCGAGCACGTTCGGGATCTCCCACTGCGCGCGCACGCCGTCGTTCTCGTTGAACCCGGTCTCGTAGCTGCCGGCGACGTCGAGCCGGAGCGGGCCGCGCACCGAGAGGCTGGCTTCGGGCCCACCCTCGACGTGCATGGCGGCGACGACGCCGAGCGGCAGCGCCAGCAGGAGTCGATTGAAGTCGGCCATCGTGTGCGCGGCGCGCGCGAACACGAAGAGGATGTGACCGGCTCTGTCGGCAGCGACGGCCGATTCGCTCCAGCGGCGCGGTTGCGCGCTCCACACGCTGACGCCGGGCGCGCGGATGAGCCGCAGGTTCTGCACCACCGAGTCGTAATCGGCGAGCCGCTCCTTGGCGTGCGGCGCGTCGAGATCGAGGAGCGCGGCGGCGGGCAGGCCCGGCTTCTTGGGGCCGAAGACGAGCGCCGATTGATATTGCGCCACCAGGTGCGGCTGATTGACGTGGGTGCCGGCGCGCGCGTAGCCGACGTTGGTCAGGTGATCCTCGCGATACATGCCGAGGTTGATCGCGGCGACGAGATGCTCGCCGTCGCACCAGGCGGCGGCGGTGCGCGGGCGGCGATCGTGCGCCGACGCCATCACGGCGCGTAGCGTGGCGCGCGACGGATCGACGCGGACGACCTGCACGACGTCGGCGGGCGCGGCGGGATCGTGGAGCTCGGCGTAATCGACGCCGGGCGCCAGCGCGCGCCACAAGATCGAGAGCCATACGAGTTGCGTCACGGGCTTCGTACCGATTGTGCGACGGCGATCTCCCTTTTGCGAGTGCCCACGACTGGTTTCACGGCCGGGGCGTCAACTCGCGCGCCGCGCGGCGTAAGCGGCGGAAATCGCGGGCGCCCGTCGGTGGCCCTCGGCTTGCTTTGTGTCGCCGGCATGAGCCGAACGAGCCTATCTCGCGCCTTGTCCGTCGTCGTCACGTCGCTCCTTCTGAGCGCCTGCGTCGGTGGGCCGCCGCCCGTCGACGAGGATTCCGAAGCGGCCACGACCGCCTTCGCCAACGACAAACCCGCGTTCGAGTTCTTCGTCGGCAAGGGGCTCAC
>DASXOU010000213.1:0-4902 GCA_036494045.1 Polyangia bacterium
GTCACCGGCGGCGACGACGATCGCGCGCGGCTCTGGGACGCGGCGAGCGGCAAGGAGCTCGCCACGTTCAAGTTCCGCCGCCTCGCCGGCGCCGCCGCGTTCTCGCCCGATTCGTCGCTCGTCGCCGTCGGCAGCGACGACACCACGGTCGCGATCTACCGCGCCGCCGACGGCGCGCCCGTGCACACGCTCGAAGGTCACTCCGACTTCGTGCGCGCGTTGGCGTTCTCGCCCGACGGCACGCGCCTGGTCAGCGGCAGCTGGGACGACAGCGCGCGCGTGTGGGACGTCAAGAGCGGCAAGATGGTCGCGCTCCTCGATCACCAAAGCGGCACGGTGGTGGGCGTCAGCTACTCGCCCGACGGCAAGCGCATCCTCACCGCCGGCGGTGACGGCACCACCAAGCTGTGGGAGGCGCGCGGCGGGGGCCTCCTCGCCGTGCTCGAAGGGCACACCTCGGGCGTGGCGTCGGCGTCGTTCTCGCCCGACGGCAGCGAGGTGGTCACCGCGTCGGCCGACAAGACCGCGCGCGTGTGGAACGCATTCGCGGGCGCACCCGCGTTCGTCGTCGAGGCGGCCGAGCCCAACTCGGCGCGCTTCTCGCCCGACGGCAAACGCTTCGCCGCCTCCTCGTACGCCGGCCACGCCAAAGTCTTCGACGCGGCCACGGGCGCGCTCGCCCGCGACCTCACCTTCGGCGACGCCACGCTCACGCTCGCGGTCTTCGCCCCCGACAATCGCCGCCTCGCCATCACCAGCGAAGACGGCAAGGCCGCCATCTTCGACGCCGACTCGGGCACGCTCGTGCACACGCTCGCCGGCCACGCGCGCGCCGTCACCTACGCCGCCTGGTCGCCCGACGGCCGCGAGCTCGCCACCGCCAGCGAGGACAACACCGTTCGCATCTGGAACGCCGAGTCTGGCGCGATCGCGCGCACGCTCGTCGGCCACGGCGACAACGTCTCCGGGGTCGCCTGGTCGCCCGACGGCGCGCGCCTGGCGACCGCGAGCTGGGACAAGAGCGTGCGTTTGTGGAACGCGCGCACCGGCGTTGTCGAACGCATCATCGGCGGCCATCCGTCGAGCCTGCAGAACGTGAGCTTCTCGCCCGACGGCAAGCGCATCCTCATCGCGCAGGACAACGGCTCGGGCGACGTCTACGACGTAGACACGGGCGCGCTCGCCGGCACGCTCGTCGGACACATCGGCATGATGGAGGTCGGCGCCTTCTCCGCCGACGGCACGCTCATCGCCAGCGCCGGCAACGATCGCACCGTGCGCATCTGGGACGCGCACACGTTTCGCCTGCTGCAGATCCGTCACGCCGCCGGCAAGTTCTACGACGACGCCGCCTTCTCGCCCGACGGCGCGCACCTGCTCACCGCCAACGGCGACGGCGTCGTGCGCATGTTCGACGTGCCGTGATATCGTAAGGCGGGTGCACGATCTCGGCATCATCGACGGGCGCTTCGCCGTGGAGCGCCCGTGCGGCGCGGGCGGCATGGGCAGCGTCTATCGCGCGATCGATCAGAAGTCGGGCGCGCCCGTCGCCGTCAAGGTGTTGCACGACGGCAGCCCGACCTTGCGCGAGCGCTTCGATCGCGAGGCGCGCACGCTGGCGACGCTGCAGCATCCGGGGATCGTGCGCTACATCGCGCACGGCACCACCGGCGCCGCGCTCTGCTACCTCGTGATGGAATGGATCGACGGCGAGACGCTCAAGGCGCGGCTCGAGCGCGCCGGGCTCACCGCCGACGAGAGCGTGCACATGGCGGCGACAGTCGCCGACGCGCTCGCCGCCGCACACGAGCACGGCGTCATCCATCGCGACGTCAAGCCGTCGAACCTGCTCTTCGTCGGCGGCGACGCCGATCGCGTCAAGCTCATCGACTTCGGCGTGGCGCGCGCGGCCTCGGAGACGGTGCGGCTCACCGAAGCCGGCTCGTCGGTGGGGACGCCCGGCTACATGGCGCCGGAGCAGGTGCGCTCGACGCGCGACGTCGACGCGCGCGCCGATCTGTTCGCGCTCGGCTGCGTGCTCTACGAGTGCTTGTCGGGGCGGCGCGCGTTTGCCGGCGCCGACGCGATCGAAGTGTGGATCAAGATCGTCTTGGCGCAGCCGGCGTCGTTGCGCGTGCTGGCGACCGACTTGCCCGAGCCGGTCTACGCGCTCGTCGAGCGCATGATGGCCAAGGAGCCCGGCGATCGCCCGCTCGGCGCCAGCGAAGTAGCGGCATCGTTGCGCGCGCTCGGGCCGCTGCAGAGCGGGCCGCGCCGCTTCGTGCGCGAAGACGAATTGCCGACGCTGGCGGCGGGCAAGCCGGCGATGACCGGCAGCGGCACCGGCGACGGCGCGGCCCACGACGATCGCACGCGCAACGAGCCATTGCGCAGCGTGTTCCTCGTCGTCGCCACCGAGGCGCACGGCGACGGCGACGGCGCCGGCAATGACGAGGACGGCGCCGAGGCCGCGCGCGCGGCGGGCGAGCGGCGGCGCGCCGAGATCGGCACCGAAGTCGGCCGGCTCGCGCAGCGCCACGGCGGGCGCGCCGACTTCCTCGCCGAAGGCTCGGTGGTGATCGCGCTCGAAACCGCCGAGACCGACGCGTCGACCGCGCGCGCCGCGGGCGAGTGCGCGCTGGCGCTGCGCGCGCTGTTGCCGTCGGCGCTGATGGCGCTGACCTCGGGCGTGGGCCCGGCCGGCAGCCCCATCCTCGACGACGTGATCGCGCGCGGCCTGCGCCTCATCGAAGCGGCCGCGCTCGAAGCGGTCACCGGCGACGCGCGCGCCGGCGACGGCGTGCAGCTCGACGAAGCCACCGCGCGCCTGCTCGCCGGATCGTTCGACGTCGCGCCCACGCTGAGCGGATATCAATTACGCTCGGCGACATGATCGGACCGCGCTGGCTCTATTGTCACGGCTTCGCCTCGGGACCGCGTTCGACGAAGGGCGTGAAGCTCGGCGAGCACTTCGCGGCGCGCGGCGTGACGCTCGAGCGGCTCGACCTGCGCGTGCCGTCGCTGGAGCGGCTGTCGTTCGCTAGGATGACCGCGACCGTCGCCGCCGCGATCGGCGATCCACGCGAGCGCGCGGTCGTGTTCGGCTCGAGCCTGGGCGGCCTTTGCGCCGCGCGCGTCGCCGAGGCCGATGCGCGCGTGTGCGCGTTGGTGCTCCTGGCGCCGGCGTTCCGTCTCGCCGAGCGCTGGCGCGCGCGCATGTCCGACGACGAATGGCGCGCGTGGCAAGCGACGGGCTGGCTCGCGATCCGCGACTACACGACGAACCAAGAAGCGCGCGTGCACTTCGAGTTCATCCACGAGCTCGCCGCGCGCGACGTCGGCTGGCCCGACGTCCGCGTGCCCACGCTCATCGTGCACGGCCGCGCCGACGACACCGTCGACCCGCAGCTGTCACGCGACTTCGCGCGCGGAAAGTCGTGGGTGCGCCTCGTCGAGGTCGACGACGGTCACGAGCTCACACAGTCGTTGCCGCGCATCATCGCCGAGAGCGAGTCTTTCTTGAGCCCCTTCTTCTCGCGCTAGCCGTACAATCGTTCGGCTGGGGGACCTCGCGTTGGACGCGTGCCTGACCGAATCGCGCATCTTATTGTGGATCGCCGGCCGTCCGCCCAGCGACGCCGCCGCCGAGCGCGAGCGCGAGCACCTCGCCACCTGCCACACCTGCCGCGCGGTGATCGCGTTCGCGCGCACCAACACGCTCGGCATGACCGCGCCCGGCGTGCCGCCGCCGCCGAGCGCGCCGCCGCTGCAACGCGGCGACAGCATCGGGCGCTACGTCATCGTCGACACGCTCGGCGCCGGCGGCATGGGCGTCGTCTACGCCGCCTATGATCCCGAGCTCGATCGCAAGATCGCGCTCAAGATCTTGCGCCCCGGCGCCGGCGAGTCCGTCGAGTCGACCGGCTTTCGCGATCGGCTGCGTCGCGAAGCGCAAGCGATGGCGCGCCTGCGCCACCCCAACGTCATCGAGGTCTACGACGTCTCCACCAAGCCGGGCGAGCTCTTCGTCGCCATGGAGCTCGTCGACGGCACCACGCTCGGCGCCTGGCTGCGCGAGCGGCGCCGCGGTTGGCGCGAGATCGTCGACGTGTTCAAGAAAGCCGGGGCCGGCCTCGCCGCCGCGCACGAAGCGGGCCTGGTGCATCGCGACTTCAAGCCCGACAACGTGCTCATGTCCAAGAGCGGCGACGTCTACGTCACCGACTTCGGCCTGGCGCGCGCGCTCGACGCGCATGAAGACACCGTCGTCGCGCTATCCGCTGATCCATCGTCGCCGGTGCGCTCGTCGCCGGCGGCGTGGCAGACGCCGATCACCGTCACCGGCGCGCTCGTCGGCACGCCCATCTACATGGCGCCCGAGCAGCTCCTCGGCACCCACGTCGACGCGCGCGCCGACGTCTACAGCTTCTGCACCGCGCTCTACGAAGCGCTGTGGGGCGTGCGTCCCTATTCGGCCAAGAGCGTCGAGGAGCTGCGCCGCGAGGTGCACGCCGGCCAGCTGCGCGAGCCCGAACGCGGGCGCGTGCCGGCGTGGCTGCGTCGCGTGGTCATGCGCGGGCTGCGCGTCGATCCCGACGAGCGCTTCCCCTCGATGCGCGCGGTTCTCGACGAGCTGTCGCGCGATCCGAGCGCGCGCTGGCGGCGCGTGGGCGCGTTCGCCGGCGTGGCGCTGATCGTCGGCTCGCTGGCGCTGGTGCAGCGCGAGCTGACGCAGCGGCAATTGCGCGTCTGCCGCGGCGGCGAGTCGATGATCGCCGGCGTCTGGGATCCGGCGCGCCGCGGCGACGTCGAGCGCGCGTTCGCCGCCACCAATCGCCCGCAAGCCGCGCGCGCTTTTACCAACAGCGCCGCCGCGCTCGACGAGTGGACCGCCGCGTGGAT
>DASXOU010000214.1:0-4077 GCA_036494045.1 Polyangia bacterium
CGGCGCGTGCTCGCCGACTTCTTCATCATCATCGAGAGCTTTCCCAAGTACATGGCGCTGTCGCTGGCCAAGACGACCTACGGCGTGCGCGCCGGCGACGCGCGCGTGCGCCGCTGGCTCTTGCAGAACATTGCCATCGAAGGGCGCCACGCCGAGTGGTACCTCGACTGGCTCGACGCCGTCGGCCTGACGCCGGCCGAGGTGATCGCGCATCAGCCGTGCACCGAGGTGCGCGCGCTCCACGATCATCTATGGTCGGCCTGCGAGTCGGGCTCGCTCGCCGAAGGCATCGCCGCCGCCAACTGGGCCATCGAAGGCGTCACCGGCGTCTGGTCGCGCGGCTGCGCCGAGCCATTTCGCGGCTACGCGGCCGACGGCGTGCGCATCGACGCCAAGTCGATGATGTGGCTCAACGCGCACGCGCGCTACGACGACGCGCATCCCGACGAGGCGCTCGAGGCGCTCAAGCTCTACGTCGACGGCGAAGGCGGCCGTCGCGGCAACCCGATCGGCGTGCAATGGGCGGCGCGGCGCGCGCTCGAGCTCTTCGCCGCCGCCGTCGAACGGTGTTACGATCTCGGCGCGGGGTAGGCGCGGGATAAATGGCCTCGGGCAAGGGCACGCTCTTGAAGAACCTCGGCGACTACGTCGTCGAGCATCACAGTCAAGCGGCGTGGCGCGAGGTGGTCGATGGATTGCCCGCCGACGATCGTGCGATCATCGACGGCCTCTTGCTCGTCGGCGGCTGGTATCCCGTGGGCACGTGGAATCGCTGCATCGCCGCGTACATCGCGCGTTACGCCAAGGACGCCGACGCCGAGATGACCGCGGTGGCGCGCTACGTCGCCGATCGCGATCTCAACACGCTCTTCAAGGTGCTCTTGAAGATGGGCTCGGCGGAGTTCGTGCTCGGCCGAACCGATTCGTTATGGTCGCGCTACTTCGACATGGGAAAGCTCGAGCCGAGCGAGACGGATAAGCGGCGCTGGGCGCTCAAGCTGACCGCGCCCGTCGGCGTCGACGAGGCGCCGGGCGAGCTGACCTGCGGCCCCGGCGTGTGCGGCTGGCTGACGCAGGCGCTCCAGCTCACCGGCGTCAAGACGCCGCGCGTGGTGCAGGCGCGCTGCCGCTTCCACGCCTCGGCGGCGTGCGAGTACGAGGTCACCTGGTGACGTCGTCGCAGAAGCCGACGCCGGCCGGGCCGTCGAGCACGTAGCGCGCGGCGCCGAGCGCGGCCGCGGGCGGCTCGACGGTGGCAACGCTGCCGTCGGCATTGACGCAGACGCGCGCGCGCGGCGGCGATGGCGGCAGCGCGGCCGCGCGCACGTGCACGACGACCGACACGCCCGCCTGAGTGGCGCGGCCGGCGTCGGGCGGAAACGGCGTCGCCGGCCGGGCTTCGTCGCCGTGGGCCGCGCGCGACAAATCGAGACGCAGTGGCGCGGCGAAGCAGTAGGGCGCGCGCGCCAGCGTCGGCACGACGAGATCCCAGCCGGTCGCGCGCAGGGCCGCCATCAGCGCGTCGTCGCCGCCGGGCACGCCGGCGATCGCGCGCACCGTCTGCACCAGACCGTCGTCGCCGACGCACACTTTGTAAGACGCGTCGGCGCGCGTCAGCCACGTCGGAGGCCTGGGCGCGATTGGCGACGCCGCGTGCGCGCGCACCGCCGAGGTCGCCTGGTGCAAGAGGCGGCTCGCGCGCGGCACCGCGAGCTCCATCGGCGCGACGAAGCACACGCTGGCTTGCCGCGTCACGACGAACCAGCTCCAGCCGCGCAGCGCGGCCATCGCCGCAGCGTCGACGGCGGACAGGCCAGGCGCCGGCGTCACCGCGCGCACGCGGCCGGCGTCGTCGAGGCAGACGCGATAGCGTGCTTGCACGACCGTGCCGGGCGGCCCCACGCTCGTCGGCGCCGGCGGCGGATCGCCGCCAAGGTGCAAGGGCGCGATCAGAACTGGCGTCGCCGGCGGTGTCGTCGCCGCGTTGGTCACCGGCGGCTTGGCGCCGCAACCGGCGAGGCTCGCGAACGCGACGATCGCCGCCGCGCGCATCATCAGCTACAGCTCGCCGATGACGCGCCGGAGCGCGTCGCCCGCGCGCATGCCGAGCTTACGGAAGATCGCCTCGGCCTCGGTCAGGAGCTGCTTGCCGGCGTCGACGTCGCCGCGCTCGATGCGATACTTGCCGAAGCGCTCGAGCCCCGACGCCAACTCGGCTTCGTTGCCGATCTCGCGGAACAGCTCGACGCCCTGCGCGAAGAACTCTTCGGCCTTGCGCTCGCCGTCGCCGGTGTCGTCGAAGAGCGTGGCCGCGTGCACCTGCCCGAGCGCCACCAGCGCGCGCCCGAGATCGACGCGAATGCCCGCCGCCTCGGCGAGATCGAGCGCGCGTTCGCAATGCGACTTGCCGCCCTTGGGATCGCCGCTCTCGAGCATGAGCAGGCCCAGGTGCCGCTCGGTCTGCGACAGGATGCGCTTGTCGTCGAGATCGCGCGCGAGCGCCAGCGCCGCGTCGAAGCGGGTGCGCGCCTCGGCCCGCTGCGCGTTCAGGCGCGCCGCTTCGCCGAGCTGCGACAAGAGGAGCGCCTGCAGCGGCAAGGCGCCGATGCGCTCGGCCTCGGCCAGCGCCGCTTCCCAGATCTTGTGCGCGCCGTCGATGTCGCCGCGCTGGAACGCGAGCACGCCGAGGACGTTGTCGCACTCGGCGATGCCGGCCTGATCGCCGAGCGCGCGCCGGAGCTCGTGCGCCTCGCGGTAGCACGCCTCGGCTTCGTCGAAGAGGCCGCGATGGCGCTCGATGTTGCCGATGTTCACCAGCGACACGGCGATCGCGCGCCGATCGCCGAGCCGCCGCCGCGTCTCCAGCGCCGCCGCCGAACGATCGAGCGCGTCGTCGTAGCGCGCCATCAGCCACAAGACCTGCCCGATGTCGTCGAGCGATCCGGCGATGCCGCGCGTGTCGCCCGCCTGCTCGAAGAGCTCGAGCCCGCGCTCGAGATACTCGAGCGCCAGCGGCAGCTCGCCCTTTTGCCGGTAGACGCGCCCCATCTTGTTGAACGCGACCGCCGCCTTGGTGCGCGACGCCACGACCCAAGCGAGGCGCAGCATGCGCTCGAACGCGGTCAGCGCCGAGTCGAACTCGCCCTTGAGCTGAAAGACGCTGCCGAGGTCGTGCCACAAGTGGATGCGCGAGGCGAGATCGCCCTGGCCGAGACAATTGAGCGCCGCGTCGTAGAGGCGCACCGCTTTGTCGTTGAAGTAGCGCGCGCGCGCGGCGTCGCCGGCGCGACGATAACGCAACGAAGCGCCGTCGCCGTCGCCGGCGCGCTCGAGGTGGCGGCCGATCTCTTCTTGTTCTTCTTCGCCGCGCCCCGTGGGACGCAGCTCGAGCCACTGCGCGACCAGCTTGTGATAGCGGCTGCGCGCGGCGCCGTCGATGCCGCCGTACACGATCTCCCACCACGGCGGATAGGCGAAGCGATACTCGCGCTCGCCCGGGATCGACGAGTGCGGCTGCTCGACGACGAGCCCGCGGCGGCCGAGCTCGGCGAGCGCGGCTTCGACCTCGGCGCGCGTGCGATCGCCGGCGGCGGCGACCTCGCCGAGCGTCGGTCCGTCGGGATCGGCGCTGCCGCCGGCTGCCGCCGAGTAGACCGCCGCCGCGCGCACCAGCATGACCACGGCGTCGAGCCAGAACGCCTCGCCGCAGGCCGCGGCCTTCTCGAGAAGGTCGCGCTCGGCCGTCGCCATTACGCGCAGCCGCTCGGCGACGATGTCCCATAGATCGTCGGGCAGGGTCGCGCCCTGCAGCCGCGCGACGTCGAACTCCCACTTGTCCTTTTCCTGCGTGATGGCGCCGAGCTCGAGGAGGTAGCGCACCAGCTCGGTGAGCGCGCGCGGCACGCCGCCCATGCGCCCGCGCGCGTGCAACAGCAGCGACGGCGGCGGCGCGCCCGCCGGCCGGCACAGCTCGGTGAACAGCTCGGCCGCTTCGCCGTCGTCGAGCGGCCCGAGCTCGACGCGCACGAGATCGACGTCGCCCTCGCCGAAGGTCGGATGCGTCTCGAACAGCGACGG
>DASXOU010000215.1:0-3618 GCA_036494045.1 Polyangia bacterium
CAAGCCCGCCGACGATGACGCCGCCGCCGACGAAGTGCTCGAGCGCCTGCGCAGCGGCAGGAGCTGCCGCGAGCGCAAGGCCGCCGCGCTCGAGCTCATCGGCACCGGCGACAAGCGCTACCTCGACAGCCTGCGCGCCGCCCGCGATCGCCGCGGCGGCTTCCTCGGCCTAGAACAGATCAACGGCTGCATGCGCCGCGATCTCGATGCCGCGATCCGCAAGCTCGAAGCGGGGGACAAGTGATGGCCGCGCCGACGTACAACAAGAAGGCCCGCAACATGAAGATGCTTCGTCGCAGCGATCCGCTCACGAGCCTCTTGCTCGTGTTTCCGCTGTTCGTCGTCTACCAGATCGGCGTCCTGTCGATGCCGTCGACGTACAACGGCGCCGACCTCATCACGTCGCAGATGCTGCACCTGTTGCACGGCAACCAGGCCACCTATCTTCTCGTCAACGTCGTCCTGGCGATCGCGTTCTTCGTGCTCGTCCTCGTCCTGCGCAAGAAGAACACATTCGATCCGCGCCTGTTCATCCCCGTCCTTCTCGAGAGCGCGATCTACGCGCTGACGATGGGCTCGCTCATCTGCTTCGTGATGATCGATTTTCTGCACATCGATCCCAAGCTCTTCATCGGCTGCTCGACCAGCCCCGAGCACGCCAGCGGCGCCGCCAAGCTGATCCTCTCCATCGGCGCCGGCGTCCACGAGGAGCTCGTCTTCCGCCTCATCATGGTCGGCGGCGGCGTCTGGCTCTTCGAGCGTGTCTTCGGCCTGCGCCGCTGGTTCGCCATCGTGCTGGCGTTCGCGATCTCGTCGGTGCTCTTCTCCGCCGCGCATCACGTCATCGGCGGCGAGCCGTTCCACGTGGGCGCTTTCACCTACCGCATCTTGTGCGGCCTGGTCTTCGCCACGATCTTCCAGACGCGCGGCTTTGCCGTCGCCGTCTATACGCACGCGCTCTACGACATCTACGTCTTGCTAGTGCGCGGCTGAGGCCAGCACGACCGCGGCAGCTTCTCCCGTCGCCGTCGCTGCTGCGGGCGGCGTTCGCTTCCTCGCTCCTCGGTCAGTTGCCGCCAGCAGCTTCCCTCGTCGCTCGTCGCGATCGCCGCTCCTCGCGACGCGACGGCTCGGTCCGAAGCTGACGCAGTCGTGCTAGGCTTCGCGCATGGCCGGTAAGCCTCCGCCTCTGCCCGATCCGTATCTCGACTACCTCGCCAAGTTCGAGTCGCAAGTGGGCGCGTTCGCCGTCGGCGCCTACGGCAAGTTCCACGGCAAGCTGGTGCGCAAGCTCTCGTCCGACGAGTTCGCCACGCGCTACACCGAGTTCTCCACGCTCGACAAGACCTACCGCGGCATCCTCGAGCGCGGCGACACCATCAACGACGCCGTCGTGCGCATGTGGCGCGAGCGCCGCGCCGAGCTCTTGATCGACGGGCCCGAGCCCGGCATCCAGCAGAAATAGAAACTAGAAGTAGTAGCCGAGGCCGAGCCCGATCAGGTGCTGCGCCGATCCGCGATCGGCGACGCTGATCGAGTTGTTGCGCCGCGACAGACCCGTGTAGTGCGTGGCCACGAACTCGTACGAGTACGCCAGCTCTGCCGCCAGCGATCCCTTGTAGCGCTCCGCGTGCGGCTGCATGAGGATGAACGACAGCCCGCCGCCGAAGAACGCGCCGAACGTGGTCGACTGCGCGCCGTCCTCGAGCCCGACGGTCTGCGCGCGCTGCGCCGGCACGAGGCCACCGCCGAACAGCTGCACGCCGAACGGATGCCCCGCGAGCGTGAACAGCGCCGGCGCCGCCAGCCCGAGCCCGATGGTCATGCCGAGGATGCGATCCGACGGCAGCTTCAAGTTGACGTCCGGCTGCACCAGGTTCAAGACCATCTGCCCGCCCAGCCGCAGCCGCACGCTGAAGCCGCCGAGCACGTTGAAGTGGACGCCCGCCGACACGCCACCGTCGATGGTGTGCGCCTGCACCGCCAGCGCCTTTACGCCCATCGCGTCGGGGAACGTGTACTTCACCGCCGCCGCACCGACGAACGTGTAGCTCGCATCGCCGCCGAACAAGAGGTACTTGCCGACGGTGCCGTAGACGCCGAGCCCGATCTGCGCGCCGAACGCGTTGGTCGACGACTCGTAGTTCGCCAGGTTCCCCGGCGTCGTCATGCCGTTCGAGGTGAAGCGCTGGCTCAAGATGCCGATGCCCGCGCGCACGCCCGGCGACAGGTACACCTTGCCGCGCGTCGTCCAGGTGTCCTTGACGATCGTCGTCGACGCCCCTTCCGTCGAAGATTCCTCGTCGCTGCGCGAGGCCAGCTTCTTGAGCTTGCGCTTCTTCTTCGGCTTCTCTTCCTCGGTCGTCGCCTCGCTGCCGCCCTTCGACGGCGCCAGCCCCGGCGGCGTCTCGTCCTCGGTGTCGCGATGCTTCTTCGGCGGCGGCGGCTCTTCCTCGGGCGGCGGCGCTTCGACCTTGGCTTGCTTCTTCCCTTTCTTCGGCGGCGGAGGCGGCGGCTCTTCCTCGGGCGGTGGCTCCGCCTTGGCCTGCCTCCGCGGCGGCGGGGGAGGGGCCTCCTCTTGTTGCTGCTGCTCCTCGGCCTTGGCCAGCTTGGCCTTCTTCTTGGCGCCTTCCGGCGTAATCGTCGGCGGCGGCGCCGCCTCTTCCTGCGCCGATTCGTCCGGCGGCGGCGTCGACCCGGCGACCCGGCCCGGCTTGACCGCCTTGGCCTGGATCCACGCCGTCTCGCCGCCGCCGATGTCGATGTTGATCCACTTCTGATCGGCCGACTTCTTGACCAGCTGCACCTGCTCGCCGCGCCGCAAGATGCCGAGCACGGCGCCGGTCGCCGACGGACGCCCGTACAGGTTCGCCTCGTTGACGCTGACGATGAGCTTGAGCTCCTCGCCCTCGTGATAACGCGACTTCGACACCCACGCCTCGGGCCGCACGCCGCGCCGCTTGGCCAGTGGCTTGGCCTCTTCCTCGTCGCCCGAATCCGCGCTCGCCTCGTCGTCCTCGCTGCGCAGCCCCTTGACCGCCGCCGCCTGGATCCAGCCCTCGTGGCCGTCCGCGCGCACGTGCACCCAGTTGCCGTCGTCGGTTCGCCCGAGCATCGGCACCTTCTTGCCCGCCGCCAGGCGATCGAGGATGCGCGCCGACGACGTCGGCCTTTCGCGCAGCATCGTACGAACTTTGATTTCGATCGGCGCGGCCAACGCCACCGACGCCGTCAGAAGAATTGTTGCGCTGAGTACTGCCGAAAGGAGTCGGCGCGTGATCACTCGGGTGCTCCTGCCTGAATCCAACCGAGCCACTTGATGTAGGTCGGATCGCTCGTGCCCCCGGTGAAGACCTGCCCGCCCGTGTGGCCCGTGGTCGCGAGCGGACCGCTCGGCTGGGTCAAGAGCGGCGACTGATCCGGCGCCGTCTTGTTGACCTCGTTCAACACGTTGTTGTAGCTGGTGTCGATGTCGGCCTGCAGGGTCGCCATCGGCTTGACGTACATGACCGAGCCGTTGCCCTGCGTGCCGTGACACGCGGTCGACGTGCAGCCCAAGCGATCCATGTCGCCCTGGACGTCGGGGAAGAACTTCACGTCATTGGGACCCATCTCGCC
>DASXOU010000216.1:0-2511 GCA_036494045.1 Polyangia bacterium
AGCTGGTTGCCGACGATGGTCGAGAAGAACTGCGAGATGTGCGAGCGCCAGAGGAAGCCGACGAACAGGCCGATGCGCCAGAACGGCGCCTCCCAGCCGAGGAGCAGGCGCGGCTCGCCCGAGAAGCCGGTGAAGTTCTTCTCGCCGCCGAAGCGCTTGTCGCTGCCGAGCGGGAAGCCCTGCCAGTAGCTGATGGCGAGCTGGGGCCCGTAGTCGTGACCGTAGATGCGCCCTTTCAAGTGCAGGCGCGGATCGCCGGCAGCGACGGCGGAAGGCGGCGCGATGTGCGTGCCGCCCGGCGGCGGGTTGGTGTCGTTGAAGCTCTGGCCGTTCTGGTACAGCGTGATCGGGTACGAGATGGCGAGTTGGAAGCGGCCGAACAGGCCGAAGGCGACCCACAGATCACCCGCGAGCACATTTTGCAAAAGGTTGGCCCGGACCGTCGTCGTCTCGTTCTTGATGGCGTCGTAGTTGAAGATCGAAAATTCGTTGCGCGCCCAGTTGAGCTCGAGGCCGAGGCCGTACGACTTGTGGCGCAGCGGCACCGCGCTCTCGACGGTGATGAACTCGTCGGGGCCGGGCGCGACGTGGAAGATTTGGGGCGAAAACGATCGTTCTTGCTGCGCGTGCGCGGGGCGAGGCTGTACCAAGGCGACGAGAGCGGCGACGGTGAAGAGCGCCAGCCCCCTGGGGCGAAGGCCAATCGAAGTCATAAGGGTGGTCCATCGTAACGTACTGAGATACTTCCTGTAAACAAGATTCGTACGCTCTCATACGAGGAAAACGTGACGCCGAATGCGTTTGGGGCTCGCAGTGTTGGCCGACCGACAAGCCGTGATCGGCTATGGCGATCAGCTACACTGGCGCGCGTGCCGATCTGCCCGACCTGCGGAACGACGCTAGACGAGGCGACTCGCTTCTGCCCGAAGGACGGCACCACCATCAAGCCCGAGCCGCGGCCCGTCGCTGTCGTCGCCGCCGGCGAGCGCGATGACGTCGGGACGCGGCCGTTGACGCCGGCCAAGAAGGCCAAGACCGCCGACGAGGCCGATCCGCTGGTGGGCGCGACCATCGACGGGCGCTATCGCATCAAGGAGCGGCTCGGTCAGGGCGGGGTCGGCGCGGTCTATCACGGCGAGCACGTCGAGACCAAGCGCGCCGTCGCGGTCAAGGTGCTGCACGCGGTGTTCGCCGGCACCGACGAGTTTCATCGCCGCTTCGAGCGCGAGGCGCAGGCGGCCTCGAAGCTCACGCATCCCTCGTGCGTGAGCGTGATCGACTTCGGGCGCGTCGAGCGCGTGGAGCCGATCGCGGCCGGCGCGCGCCTGCTCGGCATTCCGTACCTGGTCATGGAGTTCGTGCGCGGCGAGTCGCTGGCGGATCGGCTGGCGCGCGGCATGACGGCGACCGAGGCGGTGGTGATCGCGCGCGGCTTGTGCTCGGCGCTGCGCCACGCGCACGGGCTCGGCATCGTGCATCGCGACATCAAGCCGGCGAACGTGATGCTCGTCGAGAACGCGGGCACCGGCCTGGTGGTGAAGCTGCTCGACTTCGGGCTGGCGAAGATGGTCGGCGACGACTCCGCCGGCAACGAGCCGCTCACGCAGGCGGGGATGGTGTTCGGGACACCGGGCTACTTGAGCCCGGAGCAGGCTTCGGGGCACGGGGCCGATGCGCGCAGCGACGTGTACGCGCTCGGCGTGGTGTTGTACGAGCTGGTCGTCGGCCGGCGGCCGTTCGTGCGGCAGGATCCACTCGACGTCGTGCGCGATCACTTGAACACGCTGCCGCCGCCACCGCGCGCGGTCGGGGCGCAGATCTCGGCGGAGCTCGAGACGGCGATCTTGAAGGCGCTGGCGACGGATCCGAAGGGGCGCTGGCAGACGGCGGAGGAGTTTTCGGCGACGCTCGCGAAAGTGCCGGAGATGAGTCGACAGCCGACCGTCGACAGTCGGCAGCTGACCGAGCAGAAGCCGGCGGCCGTGGCGACGGGGAGGCGGCCGAATTATCTGCCGTGGGGGATCGCCGGGGCGCTGGCGCTCTTGTTGATCGTCGTCGTCGTGGCGGCGCGGAAGAAGCCGGCGACGATCGCGCCGACGGTGGCGGCGCCGGCGCCGAAGATCGTGGCGGCGCCGGCGGCGGAGGCGCCGAACGCGCAGCGACACCTGCAGCAGGCGATCGATTATCAGCGGCGGCTGTGGTGCTCGGATGCGCTCGAGGAGCTCGACAAGGCGCTGCGCGACGACGAGCACGTGCGCGAGGACGCGACGCTGCAGCGCACGGCGATCGCGTGTCTGACGCCGAAGACGCGCGAGCGGGCGATGCGCCTGCTCGTCGAGCGAGTGGGCGCCGCGGGGCGCGCCGAGCTCGAGCGCGCGGCGACGGACAGCGCCAACAGCGAGGTGCGCAAGGGCGCGCGCGCGACGCTCGATCGTTTGCCGCGCTGAGGGATCCCGCTACACTGAACCGCGATGCATCGCATCCTGCTCTACAAGACCGGCGAAACCGACC
>DASXOU010000217.1:0-1786 GCA_036494045.1 Polyangia bacterium
CGTCACCGAGTTCGCCACCAAGTTCTCGGGCGAGGTCAAGGCGTGGGAACCGACGCGCTGGATCGAGAAGCGCGACGCCAAGACGTACGATCGCTTCTTGCAGTTCGGCGTGGTTGCGTCGCAGTTGGCCAAGGACGACGCCGGGCTGGTGATCGACGAGTCGAACGCCGAGCGCGTCGGCGTGTACATCGGCGCCGGCCTGGGCGGCGTGGCGACGATCGAGAAGACGCACTCGGCGCTACTCGAGAAGGGGCCGCGGCGCGGGATCTCGCCGTACTTCGTGCCCATGATCATCGTCAACATGGCGCCGGGCCTGGTGTCGATTCGCTTCGGCTGCAAGGGGCCGAACTTCTCGCACGTGTCGGCCTGCTCGACGGGCGCGCACTCGATCGGCGAGGCGATGCGAGCGATCCAGCGCGACGACTGCGACGTCATGTTCGCGGGCGGCTGCGAGGCGACCATCACGGCGCTCGGCGTCGGCGGCTTCAATGCGATGCGCGCGTTGTCGACGCGCAACGAGGAGCCGGCGCGGGCGTCGCGGCCGTTCGATCTCGATCGCGACGGGTTCGTCATCGCCGAGGGCGCGGGCGTTCTGATCCTCGAGGAGCTGGAGACGGCGAAGAAGCGCGGCGCGCACATCTACTGCGAGATCGTCGGCTACGGCGCCTCGTCGGACGCGCACTCGATGGTGCAGCCGCCCGACGGTGGCGAGGGCGCGCAGCGCTGCATGAAGATGGCGCTCAAGGACGCCAAGATGGATCCGGAGCGCGTCGGCTACATCAACGCGCACGGCACGTCGACCAAGCAGGGCGACATCGCCGAGACGGTCGCGGTCAAGACGGTGTTCGGCGCGCACGCCAAGAAGCTCGGGATGTCGTCGACCAAGTCGATGACCGGGCACACGCTCGGCGCCGCCGGCGGGATCGAGGCGGCGTTCGCGGTGCTGGCGATCGAGCGCGGCGTGCTGCCGCCGACGGTGAACTTGGACAAGCCCGATCCCGAGTGCGATCTCGACTACGTGGCGAACGTGGCGCGGCAGGCGAAGGTCGACGTGGCCTTGTCCAACAGCTTCGGCTTCGGCGGCACCAACTCCACGCTCATCTTCGCCGCCTACAAAGGCGATTAGCCGCAGCGATGCGCGTCGTCGTCGGCAGCGATCACGCCGGATACAACCTCAAGCAGTACTTGAAGGATCGTCTGACCGCGTGGGGACACGAGGTCGAGGACGTCGGCACGCACTCGACCGACTCGTGCGACTACCCGACGTTCGGCGTCGCCGTCGGCAAGCGCGTGGTGGCGGTCTTCGAGAGCGGGGGCGAGGCGCGCGGCGTGGCGGTGTGCGGCTCGGGCATTGGCATCTCGATCGCGGCCAACAAAGTGGCGGGCGTGCGCGCGGCGCTGGTGACGGAGCCGACGGCGGCCAGGCTGTCGCGGCAGCACAACGACGCCAACGTCCTCTGCTTCGGCGAGCGGCTCATCGGCGTGGCCGTGGCCGAGGAGGCGCTGCGCGTGTGGCTGGAGACGCCGTTCGAAGGCGGACGGCATGCGCGGCGGGTGGCGCTGCTCGACGGCGCCAAGCCGGCGACTGATGGCGCCGATCAGCGCTGACAAACCGTCGAGCCCCGACGAAGCGTACATGCGCCAGGCGCTGCGGCTCGGGTTGCGCGCGCGCGGGCGCACGTCGCCGAATCCGCTGGTCGGCTGCGTGATCGTGCGCGACGGGCGCGTGCTGGCGACCGGCTGGCACAAGCGCGCCGGCGAGGATCACGCCGAGGCGGCGGCGCTG
>DASXOU010000218.1:0-3072 GCA_036494045.1 Polyangia bacterium
GGAACCGCTTCAGTTCCTTCTTCTTGAGGCCGTCTGGATGCTTGGCCGTCATGGGGGCGCCCTACGTGGGTGAACCTCAACCATAGATCCGCTCTCCGAGCGGGTCAAGTGGTCAAATGAACAACCCCTTCAAGGTGAACGCGATGAGCTCGTGGCCGAGATGCCCGAGGTCGAGCTTGGTCGGGTCACGCTTGACGAACGCCCAATGCACGAGCTCCTTGGCCGCGCCGAGGATCGCGTGCGCGACCATCTCCGCGTCGCACTTTCGCACCAGCCCCATCCCCTGCCCCGTCTGCACTGCCGAGACGATGAGCGCCTCGATGCGTCCATAGAACTGCGCCAGCTTGGCGTCGAACTCGTCGTCGATGCCGACCGCTTCGCGGAGGAGGATGCGCGCCATCTCGCGGTTCTCGACCAGCGTCTGCATCACGCGGTCGACGGTGGCGTCCATCTGCTCGACGGGCGGCGCTGCGCCCGGCCCGGTCTCGATGCGCCGCACCTGCGCCTGCAAGGTGGTGAACAGCTCGTCGAGGAGCTCGTCGAAGATGGCGCGCTTGGACTCGAAATATAGGTAAAACGTGCCGCGCGCGATGCCGGCGGCCTCGATGATGTCGTCGATGCTGGTGGCGTGATAGCCCTTGTCCGCGAAGATGCGGCGGGCGCTCGCGAGGACAGCGGTCCGCCTTTCGGCACGCGCCCGTTGCGCGCGCGTGACGCGACCGTCCTGTTTCTCGCCGTAACGAACCATCGACCGAACGCCAAGCTTAGCACGCGTTGACAGCTGCACGCTCCGGATCTATAGGAGTCTCCTGCCAGAAAAGGGGAGGGATCCCATGAGCGTCCAGCTGGGTAGCACGGCTCCCGATTTCAGCGTCGACACCACCGAAGGCCCGATCAAGTTTCACGAGTGGATCGGAAACTCCTGGGCGGTGCTCTTCTCGCACCCGAAGGACTTCACGCCGGTGTGCACCACCGAGCTCGGCTATGTCGCCAAGATCAAGCCCGAGTTCGACAAGCGCGGCGTCAAGGTGATCGCGCTCTCGGTCGATCCGGTCGACTCGCACAAAAAGTGGATCGGCGACATCGAGGAGACGCAGAAGACCAAGATGAACTTCCCGATCATCGGCGACACCGATAGCAAAGTGTCGAACCTGTACGGGATGATCCATCCGGAAGCGGCGGCGACGATCACCGTGCGCTCGGTCTACATCATCGATCCGAACAAGAAGGTGCGCGCCACCATCCAGTATCCGCCGTCGACGGGACGCGACTTCAACGAGATCCTGCGCGTCATCGATTCGTTGCAGCTCACCGACAACTTCAAGGTGGCGACGCCGGCCAACTGGAAGAACGGCGACGACGTCGTCATCTCCGGCGCCGTCAGCGACGAGGACGCCAAGACGCGCTTTCCAAAGGGCTGGCGCGCGCTCCGTCCCTATCTGCGGATGACGCCCCAACCGAACAAGTAGGCAAATAAGTAGTAAGCGCCTTGACACCTAGGCTATGCGACCCGTACGATAGTCGAGCACTTTTACGACTCGATATGCGGAGGCGCCATGGCCGGCAGCGACAAGCGCAAACAAAGCCTGTACTTCCCCGAAGAGATGCTGAAGGAGATCCAGGACGAAGCGGCCCGTCAGGACCGTTCGCTCTCATGGATCGTCCAGAAGGCCTGGAAGCTCGCCCGCAAGGACATCATGAAGTATCCGTCCGTCAATGAGTTCCCGGGCGAAGACGACGAGCGCGGCGCCGCGGAGTAAGAGCAACCCCGACGGCAACGACGGCGAGCGTCCAGCGCTGGTCGATCGACAGGGCTTCGCCGTCGGCTGCGACGACACTCCCATCTTCTATCGCGTCCGCGGCCCTGCTCACGCGCCCGCCGTCGTGTTCTGCGACGGCATCGGCTGCGACGGCTACGTCTGGAAGTACCTCGAGACCGCGCTCGCGGCCACGCACCGCATCGTCCGCTGGCATTATCGCGGCCATGGCCGCACGCCGATGCCGCGCCACCCGCGCCGCGTCGACATCGCCGATCTCGCCGACGACCTCGCCGCCGTGCTCGACGCCGCCGTGGGCGACGGCGAAGGCGCGGTCGTCGCCGGGCACTCGATGGGCGTGCAGGTCTGCCTCGAGATGTACCGCCGCCACCAGGGGCGCGTGCGCGGGCTCATCCTCATGTGCGGCAGCTACGGCACGCCGCTGCGCACCTTCAAGGGCAAGCGCACGCTCGAGCAGGTGCTGCCGTTTCTGCGCTTCTTAGTCAATCGCATCCCCGGCATCGCGCAGACGGTGGTCGCGCGCCTGGTCCCGACCGAGCTCGCCTATCAGATCGCCACGCGCTTCGAGATCAACGGCGAGCTCATCCGCCGCGACGACTTCTTCCCGTACCTCGAGCACATGGCGCGCGTCGACGTGCGGCTGTTCCTCGAGATGCTCGCCGCCGCCGGCCGGCACACCGCGCGCGAGCTACTCGCCCATGTCGCGGTGCCGACGCTGATCGTGGCCGGCGATCGCGACGGCTTCACGCCCGCCAATTTGTCGGCGGAGATGCACGAGCTCATCCGCGACTCGGAGCTGCACGTGGTGTCGGGTGGCTCGCACACGGCGCCGATCGAGCGCCCGGCCGAGGTCACCGAGCGCATCGCCGATTTCCTGCGCAAGAAGTTCTAGCGGCACGCCGCCCGCGCGTTTGCCGGCACGGCGGTTGCTCGTTCTTGCGGGCATGATGAAAAAGCTGATCGCCGGAGTGTTCGTGACCGCCGTCGCTGCGCTGCCGATCTCCGCGCACGCCGACTGGGGCGACTTGAAGCAGCGTGGCGATAACCTCGAGCAGCGCGGCAAGGATCTGCGCGACCGCGGCGAGAACGCCGAGACGCGCGGCAAGGAGCTCAAGGCCAAGGGCGAAGCCGAGGAGGCGCGCGGCAAGGTCGACGAGGCCAAGGGCAAGGCGGCGTATCACAGCGGCAAGGCCACCGAGGAGCACGCGCGCCACAAGCTGCGCGAGGAGAAGCGCGACGAATAGCGCGCACGAATCGCCGCGCCGCTGACGCGGCGGTACGCGTGCTATGGTTC
>DASXOU010000219.1:0-4447 GCA_036494045.1 Polyangia bacterium
GGGCCGGTGCTGCTCGACGCCGATCGCAACGTGCTCACGGGCGGCGCCGGGCTGACGTGGACCAGTAAGTACACGACGCTGCAGCTCGACGGCTTCGTGCAGTGGCACCACGCCGACGCCAACGCGCACGTGAGCGGGGACTTCTCGTCGTTCGGCTTCAGTCTCGGAGTCGACTTGTGAGCCGCGCAATCGCGTTCGTGATCGCGATCGCATTCGGCGCCGGGAGCGCGCGCGCCAATCCGATCGATGCCTTCGGCTATGGCTCGCGCGCCGCCGCGATGGGCGGCGCGGCGACCGCGGCCAGCGAAGACTCGTCGGCGAACTATTACAACCCGGCGGGCCTGGTCGCCGGACACGATCTGCGCATCGACATCGGCTATCGCTACGCGCAGCCGCTCCTTCGCATGAACGGCCGCGACACTGGCGTCGACGCGTCGCGCGGCTTTCTCATCGGCATCGTCGCGCCCGGGCGCATCGGGCCCTTCCGCTTCGCCTTCGGCGCCAGCTTGTGGCTGCCCGATCAGCGGCTGACGCGCGTGCGCTCGCTGCCGTTCGATCAGCCGCGCTTCGTGATGTTCGACAATCGGCCGCAGCGGCTGTATCTCGCGGCGAACCTCGCCATTCAGATCGTGCCCGGCCTCTACGTCGGCGGCGGCTTGACCTTCATGTCGCGCACGGCCGGCGAGCTGTTCTTGAAGGGCTCGGTCGCGGTCAGCGATCCCGACGCCAGCTCGCTCGTCAGCAAGATCGACGTCGACCTGCAGGCGGTGCGCTATCCGCAAGCAGGCATCCTGTGGCAGCCGACGCCGTGGCTGAGCGTCGGCGCCAGCTATCGCCACTCGTTCGTGCTCAACCTCGATCAGCAGTTCCGCATCGACGGCAACATCGGCAATCCGGGGCTGCCGCCGGTGGTGATGAACGGCTACCTCGCAGTGCACTCGATCTCGAGCGACCTGTTTCAGCCGTGGCAGCTCACCGCCGGCGGCGCGCTCAGGCTCAAGCGCACGCTGCTCATCACGTTCGATGTGACCTATGCCCGCTGGAGCGAGTTTCCCGTGCCGGCGGCGAACCTGACGCTCGGGCTAGACATCGGCGTGTACAACGATCAGGTGCACCTGCCGCCGCCGCGATCGTATCCGGCGTCGAACTTCCACGACATCGTGATCCCGCGTGCGGGCGTCGAGTGGCGCGCGTGGCAATTGTCGAAGGTGGCGATCGATTTGCGCGGCGGCTACTCGTACGAGCCGACGCCGGTGCCGGAGCAGATCGGCGAGAGCAACTTCGCCGATTCGGACAAGCACACGTTTTCGGTCGGCGCCGGCGTCGAGCTGTCGCGGATCACGTCGATCTTGCCGAAGCCGCTGGCGATCGACGCGCACTTGGCGGCGACCTATCTGCCGCCGCGCGTGAACCGCAAGGTCGATGCGCTCGATCCGGTCGGCGACTTCGTGGCCGATGGAGTGATCCTGCAGATCGGGATCATGTTGAGGAGCCGCTTCTGATGCGTGCCGCGCTCGCTCTATTAATGATAGCGGCCGGCTGTGGCGCGACCGGCGATGCCGGCGGCGGCGCGCAGCACTTGCCGGTGTCGGGCGCCGGGCCGTTCACGCCACTGCAGCCCGATCCGTCGCTCGACATGATCAATCCGCCGTTCGTGCTCAGCGATCCCACCGCCGATCTCGACGATCCGTGGGTGGTGCCGTGGGGCGAGCAGATGGCGGTGTGGGTCACGGCACATCGCGCCAACGTCACCGACGTCGAGCACGCCGACTCGTTCGCGCTCGAGCAGGGATTCCTGCCGCTCATTCAGGCGATCTTTCCCGATCAGTCGTGGGAGGCGGGCTCGGTGTCGTCGGCGTCGCTCATCGCCGGCGATCCGGTGGTGCCGGGCGGCATCTGGGTGATGTTCTACACCGGCGGCGGCGGGATGATCGGCTGGGCGACGGCGCCGGCGATCACGCTCGGGCACAAGTGGGCCAAGGCACCCGGGCCGGCGCTGATCGGCGACAACGCCGAAGAGGGCGACGCGCTCGCCTCGCCGGCGGTGGTGCGGCTCGACGATCGCGTGCGCGTCTACTATCTCGCCAACGGCGCCATCTGGGCCGCCGACGCGCCGTGGGACGACGTGGTCAACGGACGCGCGACCGAATGGAACCGGCTCGACGGCGATCCGGGCACGCCCGAGCGCGATCCGATGTTGCAAGCGCCGCCGTGGGCGCTGTCGATCGGCCGCTTCACGGCGAACGCGGGCACGACGCCGGCCGGGCGCGTGCGCCACGATTTGTATTTCACGGCGATCACGGCACCGACCGCATCGCAACAATCGATCAGCACGTGCGGGTTCGCGAGCTCGTTCACCGGCGATCGCTTCGAGACCGCGGCGGCGCCGATCCTGCCGCTCAAAGCCGCGACGCAATCGCCGACCGAGATCGCATATCGCGACAGCGCGCTCCTGCTTTTCATCGAGCGAGAAGGATCACGAAACGCCGTCGCTGCGGCGCTGAGCCCGTAGACCTTGACGGTGCGGCGTGTTATCGTCGACGGGTGAAGGTCCGCTTTTGGGGGGTGCGCGGCTCCTATCCGGTGCCCGGTCCGGAGACCAACCGTTATGGCGGAAACACCTCGTGCGTCGAAGTGCGCACCGAATCGGGCACGCACATCATCATCGACGCTGGCACGGGCCTGCGAAAGCTCGGCAAGGACATGATGCAGGGCGCGTTCGGCGAAGGCGCCGGCACGTCGCACCTGCTCGTCAGCCACACGCATTGGGATCACATTCAAGGGCTCCCATTTTTCGCGCCGATTTATTCGCGCGGGAACAAGTTCTTCGTCTACGCGCGGCAGCGTGACGACACGCATCTGCGCGCGGTGTTCGCCTCGCAGACCGACTCGCCGTATTTTCCCGTGCCGTTCGACAACGTGCAGGCAGACGTCGCGTTTCGCGAGCTCGTCGAAGGCGCGCGCTTCGAGATCGGTCCCGTCAAGGTGTCGTGCACGCGGCTCAACCATCCGTGGATCGCGATGGCCTACCGGCTCGACTGCGACGGTGGCTCGGTCTGCTATGTGACCGACACGGCGCCGTTCCGCGACATCCTCATCGAGCAGGAGTACATCCGCCAGCCGCCGAAGCCGGGCGATCCGATGAAGCCCGAAGACGCGGCCAAGCTGCGCGCGATGCGCGACGGCGTGGTGCGCTTGTGCGAAGGCGCGGACCTCGTGATTTACGACACGCAGTTCACGCCCGACGAATATGCGGCCAAGCCGCACTGGGGCCACTCGTGTCCCGAGGACGCGATCGAGATCTCGCGCGCCGCCGGCGCGAAGTCGGTGGTGCTGTTTCATCACGCGCCGGAGCGCACCGACGATCAGATCGACGAGCTGCTCGCCTATCACCGCAAGCAGACTCCGGACCTCGACCTCGTCGCCGCCGCCGAAGGCATGGAGCTGTCCGTCGGCACCGGAGCGAAGTGATGGAGGCCACTTTCTGGGGCGTGCGCGGCTCGGTGCCGGCGCCGGGCCCGGAGATGAACCGCTACGGCGGCAACACGTCGTGCGTCGAGCTGCGCACGCGTACCGGCACTCTATTAATGATAGACGTCGGCACCGGCGCGATCGCGCTCGGACGCAAGCTGATGGCCGACTCGTTCGGCAAAGGCGCGGGTGAAGCGCTCATCTTCCTGTCGCACGCGCACTGGGATCACATTCAGGGGTTTCCCTTTTTCGCGCCGGTGTTCGTGCCGGGTAACAAGTTCATCGTGCACGGGCCGGGGCGATCGTCGTCGATGCTCGAGGGGATCCTCGAGGGACAGATGAACCCGCACTTTTCGCCGCTGTACACGATGCGCAATCTCGGCGCGAGCATCGAGGTCGTGGCGGTCGATGGTGCGGCAAAAGATCCCAGCTTCGAATGCGCCGGCGTTCACGTGATGGCGCGCCTCAACCCGCACGGGGCGACGCAGGCGCTCGCCTATCGGTTCGAGGAGGACGGGCGCTCGCTCGTGTACGCCAGCGATGCCGGTTATCCGGCGACGGGGCCCAGCGCCGACGTGCGTGCGCTCTATCACGGCGCCGACGTGCTCATTCACGACTGCACCTATTCGCCCGAAGATCGCGCGCAGCGGATGGCGCGCGGCTTCGCGTCGATCGCCGAGGCGGCGCAGGCGGCGGTCGAGGCCGAAGTGAAGAAGCTGGTCATGTTCCACTATGACCAGGACTACTCGGACGATATGGTCGACGCGCTCGGCGAACGGACGCGGCGCCTGCTCGACGAGCTCGGCGGCAGCCGCATCGAGCTCATCGGCGCACGCGAAGGCCTGACGCTCACGGTGTGATCGTCGCGGCCGAGATCGTGCGGACGTGATCGCGGCGGATGCGCGCTTCGAGCGGCTGCGCGCGGCGGCGTTGGCGCGGCTCGTCGGCGTCGAGCCGGCCCACGATGCGCGGCACG
>DASXOU010000220.1:0-7421 GCA_036494045.1 Polyangia bacterium
TCGCTTCTTGTCCGAGGGCAACAAGGCGCGCCTCGTCGTGATCTTCCGCGGTCGCGAGATCGTCCACCCCGAGACCGGGCAGGCGATGCTCAAGAAGGTCGTCGAGCTGACGTCGGACATCGCGATGGTGGAGCAGCCGCCGATGATGGAAGGGCGGCGCATGCTGATGATCATCTCGCCGCGCGGCGGCGTCATCAACCGGCCGGTGCCGACGACGGGGACAGGAACGGTCTCGGCGGGCGCGCCGTCGCCGTCGCCGTCGCCCTCATCGCCGCAGCCGCAGTCGGCCGCGCCGGCACCGAAGCCGGTCGCGCCGACGCCCAAGCCGGCGCCGCAACCGAAGCCGGCGCCGACCGTGTCGGTCAAGCCTCCCGCAAAGTAAGCAGCCAAAGGAACGACGAACATGCCGAAGATGAAGACGCACTCGGGCGCCAAGAAGCGCTTCAAGGTGACCGCCAAGGGGCACCTCAAGCACAAGCAGGCCCACAAGAGCCATCTCCTCAGCCACGAGGCCACCAAGCGCAAGCGCCGCCTGCGCGGCACCAAGGTGGTCAACGAGGCCCAGGAGAAGCAGGTCAAGAAGCTCTTGCCCTACAAGTACTAGTCTGGTATTAAGCCCCCTTTCGAAGGGCCTGGCCCAGGGATGAAAGCGACCGCGATGTTGCGGCCCCCCGAACGCCGGCCGAAGTGACAGAGGACTCCGATGGCTCGAGCAAAACGAGGATTCAAGGCGCGTCGCCGCCGCAATCGCATCCGCCAGGCAGCCAAGGGCTACCGCGGCGGGCGCTCGAAGTTGTGGAAGGCGATGGTCGACACGGTCCGCCACGCCTGGCGCTTCGCCACGTGGCACCGCCGCAAGCGCAAGCGCGACTTCCGCGCCTTGTGGATCGTCCGCATCAACGCCGCCGCACGCACGCACGGCATCAGCTACTCGAAGCTCGTGGGCGGGCTCAAGCGCGCCAACATCGGGCTCGACCGCAAGATCCTCGCCGACCTCGCGATCAGCGATCCGGCGGCGTTCGGCAAAGTCGTGGAGCAGGCCAAGGCCGCGTCGTAGTCATGGAGGATCATTTCTTCCATGGCCTCCGAGCTTGAAGCCGAGCTGACCCGAACCCTCGAGCTGTATCGTCAGGCGCATCCCGCCGACGAGCAGCACGCCCGAAAGCTACACGCCGATTTCGGCGGCGCCATCAAAGCCGCGCAGAAGCGCGCGCTCGCGAGCGCCCAAAACAATGAGAAGCGCGCGATCGGTGAGCTGACCAATCGCATTGCGCGCGAGGCCGAGGCGGTCTTCGCGGGCCACCTGCGTGGGTTCGCCGAAGCCGCGGCCAAGCACGACCTCGAGCGCACCGTCGACGTGACCCTGCCGGGGCGGGCGCGGCCGCTCGGCCACCTGCATCCGATCACGCTGGCGCGGCGCGAGATCGAAGCGATCTTCGCGCAGATCGGATTCACCGTCGCCGTCGGGCCGCAGGTCGAGACCGACTTCCACAACTTCGAAGCGCTGGCGATGCCGAAGGATCATCCCGCGCGCGACATGCAGGACACCTTCTACGTCGAGGGTGCGCCCGACGTGGTCTTGCGCACGCACACGTCGCCGGTGCAGATTCGCACGATGCTGGCGCAGAAGCCGCCGGTGCGCGTGATCATCCCCGGCACCGTCTATCGGCGCGACGACGACGCCACGCACTCGCCCATGTTCAACCAGGTCGAGGGGCTGTGCGTCGACGAGGGCGTCACCTTCGCCGACTTGAAGGGCGTTCTGTTGCACTTCGCGCGGCGCTTTTTCGGGCCGGAGATTGGCGTGCGCCTGCGGCCTTCGTTCTTTCCCTTCACCGAGCCGTCGGCGGAGGTCGACTTCACGTGCGTGTTTTGCGGCGGTAAAGGCTGCCGCACGTGCAAGGGCACCGGCTGGATCGAGATCGGCGGCTCGGGGATGGTCGATCCGGAAGTGTTCCGCCACGTCGGCTACGACAGCGAGAAGTACTCGGGCTTCGCGTTCGGCTGGGGCATCGATCGCATGGCGATGCTCAAGTACGGTGTCGACAACATCACGCAGTTTTTCGACGGCGACGTGCGCTTCGCGAGGCAATTCCGATGAAGGTGTCGGTCAATTGGCTGCGCGAGCTCGTCGACGGCGCGTTGGACGCCGACGAGGTCGCGCGCAAGCTGACGCTGGCCGGGCTCGAGGTCGAAGGGCGCGAGAAGTTCGGCGCGTTCTCGGGCGTCGTGGTCGCGCGCGTCGTCGGCAAGCGGCCGCATCCGGACGCGGCCAAGCTCACCCTCGTCGACGTCGATGACGGCAGCGGCAAGACGACGCAAGTGGTGTGCGGCGCGTCCAACGTGCCGGCGGCGGGCGGGCTCGTGTTGTGGGCGCGGCCCGGCGCGACGCTGCCGAATGGCGTCGTCCTCGGCGAAAAGCCGGTGCGCGGCATCGTCTCGCCCGGCATGTTGTGCGCGGAGGACGAGCTCGGGCTCGGCACGTCGCACGCCGGCATCATGATCTTGTCGGCGGAGGATGGGCTCGCGCCCGGCGACCCATTCGTCGCCGCCGACGAGATCTGGGAGCTCAACGTCACGCCCAATCGGCCCGACGCGCTCGGCCACGCCGGCGTCGCGCGCGAGGTGGCGGCGCTCACCGGCGCGCGCTTGCGGCTGCCGGCGAGCCCGGCGCTACCGACATCGGGCGCGCCGGCGAAGGTCGAGCTCGTCGACGCCGAGGGCTGCCCGCGCTTTTGCGCCATCGCCGTCGACGGCGTGCGCGTCGGACCGAGCCCGCTCGCCACGCGCCTTCGGCTGCAGGCGCTCGGCGTGCGCGCCATCTCCAACGTCGTCGACGCGACCAACCTGACGATGCTGCTCTGGGGCCAGCCGGTGCACGCCTACGATCGCGACAAGCTCGCCGGCGGCGGGCTCATCGTGCGCCGCGCCAAAGCGGGCGAGAAGCTGGTCACGCTCGACGCGCAAGAGCGCGCGCTCGCCGCCGACGACGTCGTCATCGCCGACGACAAGAGCGCCGTCGGCATCGGCGGCGTCATGGGCGGCGGCTCGAGCGAAGTGTCGGCGACGACGACGCGCCTCGTCCTCGAGTGTGCGCACTTTTCGCCGGCGCACGTGCGCCGCACCGCCAAGCGGCTTGGCCTCCACACCGAGGCGTCGCATCGCTTCGAGCGCGGCACCGATCCCAACGGCTGCGCCGAGGTCGCGCGCCACTTGACCGCGACGGTGCTGGCGCTCGCCGGCGGCGCGGTGTCGAGCGCGCCCGCCGACGCCTATCCGCGGCCGCTGGCGCCGCGCACGATCGAGCTCAGGCCCGCGCGCACCGAGGCGATCCTGGGGGCGCCGGTCACGCGCGACGAGCAGGCGCGCCTCCTTTCGGCCATCGGTCTCGACGCCGTCGACGAGGGCGGCGGACACATTCGCGTCACCGTGCCGACGTTCCGTCCCGATCTGACGCGCGAGATCGATCTCATCGAGGAGGTCGCGCGGCTGCACGGTTACGATCGCGTGGCGCCGACGCTGCCGCGGATGGTCGAGCCGCCCGGGCCGATGCGCGACGCCGCCGAGACGCGCAACGACGCCGCGCGCGATGCCCTGCGCGGGCTCGGGCTCGACGAGGTCGTCAGCTACGCCTTCGTCGGGCCGCAGCACGGCCGCCCGTTTTTGGACGGCGAGCTGCCGCACGTGCGCATCGCCAATCCGATGCGCGAGGAGCAGTCGGTGATGCGACGCTCGCTCCTGCCCGGGCTGTGCCTGGCGCTGCAGCGCAACCTCGCGCGCGGCAGCAACGAAGTGCGCATCTTCGAGGTCGGCGCCGTCTTCTTGCCCGCCGGCCGCGAGCTCCCCGACGAGCGCTGGTACGCGGCGGGTCTGCTGCACGGCCACGGTGACGGCTGGCTCAAGCCGGGCGCGCCGCTCGACTTCTTCGACATCAAAGGCGTCGTCGAGGAGCTGGTGGCCGCGCTCGGCCACACGGCGCGCTGCGAGCCGCTCGGCGAGGGCGAAAAAGCGCCCGGCCTGCATCCGCGGATCGCCGCCAGCGTGTACGTGGGCGCGGCGCGCATCGGTGTCGCCGGAGAGCTGCATCCCGACGCGGCGCGCGCGCTCGGGGTCGAAGCGCGCCCGTTCGTCTTCGAGCTCGATCTACAGGCGCTGCCCGCCGCGGCCACAAGCCGCGTCGGCGAGCTGCCACGTTTTCCGTCGGTGACGCGCGACATCTCGTTTCTCGTCGACGAGCGCGTGACGGCGGCCGAGATCGAGCGCGCCATCGACGCCGAGCCCGACGTCCTGCGCGTCGAGGTTCGCGTGCTCGAGGACTATCGCGACGCCAAGCTGCCCGCGGGCAAAAAAAGCATGCTTTGGTCGATCACCTATCGCGCCGCCGATCGCACGCTGACCGACGAGGATGTGCAGCCCTCGCATTATTCGGTGCTGGCGAGGCTCGTCAAAGCGTTCGGCGCCCAGCTCCGCTGAGCCGCGAAATCAATTGACTTGGCGCGGCCTTCCGCTTATTTTGGGCACGCAATGGGTGAGGGGAACATGCAGGAGCGTCGTACGATGACGAAGGCCGACATCATCGAGAACGTCTACGAAAAGGTAGGCGGCTTCTCGAAGAAGGAAGCGGCCGAGATCGTCGAGACCGTGTTCGACACCATCAAGGAAACGCTGGAGCGCGGCGAGAAGATCAAGATCTCGGGCTTCGGCAACTTCGTGGTGCGCGACAAGAACGCGCGCGTCGGCCGCAATCCGCAGACCGGCGAAGAGATTACGATCAGCGCCCGCCGCGTGCTCACGTTCAAGCCCAGCCAGGTGCTCAAGAACGCTCTCAACACCTGACGTCGCGGACATTGGCGACGGACATCCCCGACAAGCAGTACTTCAAGATCGGCGAGGTGGCGGAGATCGCCGGCGTCGAGCCGTACGTGCTGCGCTATTGGGAGACCGAGTTCAAGTCGATCCGTCCCGAGAAGACGCGCTCGAACCAGCGCTTGTACCGGCGGCGCGACGTCGAGACGGTGCTGACGATCAAGCACCTCTTGTATGACGAGGGCTTCCGCATCGACGGGGCCAAGCGGCGGCTGCGCGAGCTGGCGGGCAACTCCAAGACCGCAGGCGAGCCGCCGGTCGAGGCGACCCGGCTGGCGGGCAAGCTGCGCGAGGCGCTGAGCGAGCTCGAGAAGATCGTCGACGAAGACGAAAAGGCGTGATAGGACAGCAGGGTTTCACTCGGGGCGTGGCGCAGCCTGGTTAGCGCACCAGTCTGGGGGACTGGGTGTCGGAGGTTCAAATCCTCTCGCCCCGACCAAACATGTTGGCCATCCTGACGCCGCTGGCGCTCGCGCCGGTGAAGCTTCCCGATACACCGGCGGGGCGCGCGGTGAGCGAGTTCATCGGCCACTGCGCGGCGCCCGACGCCGGCAAGATCGGCAAGTGGGTCGAGACGCGGTTGGCGCCGGCACAACCGGGGCGGCGGCCGCCGAACGCCGAGCTCGCGGCCATGATCGCGCGCGGCTGTACGGCCGCGGGCGGCTTCGACGTGCTCGACATCATCGAGTCCAAGCCGCGTGATCTCGCCGTCATCGTCGCGGCGCACAGGACCGGCGCGACCCTTCACTTCGAAATCAGCCTCGACGAGGCCGGGCGCATCGACGACATCGAACGCTTCCCGGCGCCGCCGCCGGAGCGCGCGCTGCCGGCGCCGCTCGACGACGCTGCGATGCGCGCCGATTTGACGTCCTTCGTCGACAAGATGGCCGCCGCCGGACAATTCTCGGGCGTCGTGCTCGTCGCGCGCGACGGGGTGCCGGTGGTGACGCTGGTGCGTGGCTTTGCCGATCGCGCCAAGAAGACGCCGATCACCACGGCGACGCGCTTCACGATCGCTTCGATGGGCAAGATGTTCACCGCGACCGCGGTCGCGCAGCTCGTCGACGCCGGCAAGCTCGCGTACGACGACAAGGTCGGTAAGTTCTTCCCCGCGTACGCCAACGCGACGGTGCGCGACCACGTCACCGTCGGCATGCTGCTGTCGCACACGGCGGGGCTCGGCGACTTCCTCGACAAACGCACGCCCGCGATGATGAAGCACGGCGTGCGCCGCGCGGCCGAGTTCGTGCCGCTGTTCGAGCGCGACGCGGTGCAGTTCACGCCCGGCTCGTCGTGGGCGTACAGCAACGCGGGCCTCGCGCTCGTCGGCGCGATCGTCGAGAAGGTTTCGGGCGAGGACTACCCGGCCTACCTCGCCAAGCACATCTTCGCGCCGGCCGGGATGGTCGACAGCGACGCGAACAACGTGCCGCGCGCCGACGCGCGCAACGTGACGCCCTATACGCGCGAGCCGGGCGGCGAGTGGCACCCGGCCGAGGCCGACATCGGCAGCCCGGCCGGCGGCGCGTTCTCGTCGGCGGCGGACCTGGTCCGCTTCGCCGAGGCGCTGCGTCGCGGCAAGCTCGTCAGCAAGGCCGGCTTCGCGCAGCTCACGGCGCCGCACGGCAAGTCGCCGGGGGGCGAGTATGGCTACGGCTTCGGCATCGACCACGTCTACGGACGCACGCTCGTCGGACACAACGGTGGATTCCCCGGCGTCAGCACGGCGCTGTCGATGATCGTCGACTCACCGTGGACGGTGGTGGTGCTCGCCAATCAGGATCCGCCGGCCGCCGACCTCGTGGCGACGCGGGCAAAGGCACTCGCCGTTGTGCGGGCGAAGTCGCAACGCTAATGGTAGTCTGCTCGCGCGAGGAGCGCCCAACATGGATCCGAGCTGCCCGACCTGCGCGACGCTGATTGGTCCGGATCGCTGCCCGTTTCATACGGACGGTAGCCGCAAGTTGTTGTCGAAGGTCGCGGCGCGCGGCACGGCGGCCGAGAGCTGCCCGCAATGCGGCCAGGTGGACATCGATCCGCTCGACGGATTCTATGACACCGAGAACCGCGCCTGGCACGCGACCTGCGCCGTGATCGCGCTGCGCGCGCTGTAGCCGAGAAGCCCGAACACGTCGTCTTTTGCGCGCAGGCGGCGCGCGGATTAGGATCGGTCCGTGGACCGCCCGCTCATCCTGCTCGCGAACGACGACGGCATTCGCTCCACCGGCATCCGCGCGCTCGGGCGACGGCTCGGCGATCTCGGCGAGCTCTACGTGGTCGCGCCCGATCGCGAGCGTTCGGCGACGAGCCACGCCTTCACGCTCGATCGCCCGCTGCGCTGCGAGGAGGTCGAGCCGCGCTGGTTCATGGTCGACGGCACGCCCGCCGATTGCGTCTACCTCGGTCTCCTGAAGATCTGCCCGCGCAAGCCCGATCTCGTCGTCAGCGGCATCAACCACGGCTTCAACCTCGGCTCCGACGTGTTCTACTCGGGCACCGTCGCCGGCGCCGTCGAGGCCGCGCTGCGCGAGGTGCCGGCCATCGCGATGTCGCTC
>DASXOU010000221.1:0-3859 GCA_036494045.1 Polyangia bacterium
TCTCGACGGCGCGCGCCTGATGAACGCGTCGGTCGCGCTCGGCGTGGCGCCGAAGGAGCTGGCCGCGCCCTTCGACACCGTCAGCATCTGCTTGTCGAAGGGCCTGGGCGCGCCGGTCGGCTCGCTCATCGCCGGAACCAAGGCGCTCGTGCATCGCGCGCATCGCCGGCGCAAGATGCTCGGCGGCGGCATGCGCCAGGCGGGCATCCTCGCCGCCGCCGGCTTGTGGGCGCTCGAGCACAATGTGGCGCGCCTGGCCGAGGATCACGCCAACGCGCGCCGCTTCGCCGAGCCGCTCGGGCGCACGCCCGGCTTCGTGCTCGACGCCGCCAGCGTCGAGACCAACATCGTCATCTGGGATCTCGCCGCCGACGTGCCGATGGACGGCGCCGGCTTCGTGGCGCGCGCGCGCGACAAGGGCCTGCTCCTCAACGCCGTCGCGGCGCGGCGGCTGCGCGCGGTCACGCACCTCGATGTCGACGCCAAAGCTTGCACCGCCGCCGCCGAGATCGCGGCCGCCGTGTTGCGCGCGGCGTGAGAGCCGCCGCGCTCGCTCTTCTCGCTTTCGGCTGCTCGGGCGCGCCGCTGCCCGCCGACTTCGCCCACGCGCAATCGCTCGAATCGACCGACCCGGCGCGCGCGCGCACGCTCTACGACGCGCTCGATGCGCGCTGCAAACACGAGAAGCTCGCGCACGACGATTGTGCGCTCGTGACCGTGCGCCTCGCCGAGCTCGACGAATCGGCCGGCCGCTTCGCCGACGCCGAAGTCGCGTGGCAGCGCGCCGCCGCCATCACCACGCAGCCGCGCACCGCCGCGCGCGCGCTCGAGCGCGCCGCCGACGTCGCCCACGCCGAGCTGCACGACGACCACGCCGCCGCCGCGCTCGCCTGGCGCGTCGTCGAGTCGTACCCCGACGAGATCGCCGCCGACGACGCCTTGCGCATCGCCATCCGCATCGACGAGCCGCGCGATTGGGCCGCGCTCGCCGCGCGTCTCGCCGCGCTCTATCCGCGCCTCGTGAAGTTCGACATCGGCGACAACCTCGTCTTCGAGCGCGGCATGCTCTTGGCGCGGCACGATCACGCGCCCGAGGCGATCGCGATCTTCGACGAGCTCGCCGACGCCTATCCGCACTCGAGCCTGCGCGACGACGGCCTGTGGCGCGCCGCCGAGCTCCTGCGCGCGAGCGGCGACTTCGAAGGCGCGCTCAAGCGTCTTCGGCGGATCTTGTCGTCGCGCAAGGACGCGCTCATCACCGGCAGCTCCAATTATCTGCAGCTCGACGACGCGCAGCTGCTGGTCGGCCGCATCTACCTCGACGACCTGCACGACACCGCGCGCGCCGCCGAGGCCTTCGAGCTCCTCGCCGACGACTATCCCGCCTCCACGCTGCGCGACGACGCGCTCTACGAGCTGGCGCGCGCCAAGCAGCAGGCGCGCGACGTGCCGGCCGCGTGCCGCGCGCTGACGCGGCTGTGCAAGCAGTTTCCCGACGGCAACCGCGTGCGCGCCGCGCATTCCTTGCAGCAGGAGCTCGGCTGCACATGATCGCGCTCGACGGCGTGACCAAGTCGTTCGGCGCGCGCCGCCTCCTCGACGGCGTCGATCTGGCGATCGGCCGCGGCGAGACCTTCGGCCTCATCGGCACCGCCGGCAGCGGCAAGAGCGTGCTCGCCAAGATCGTGTGCCGCCTGATCGCACCCGACGCCGGCGACGTGCGCGTCGACGCGGCGCCGATCGGCATGCTGTTCCAGAACAACGCGCTCTTCGACTTCATGACCGTCGGCGACAACGTCGCCTTTCCGCTGGTGCGCTCGGGGGCGCTGCCCGCCGACGAGATCCGCGCGCGCGTCGCCGAGCGCCTGCGCGCCGTCGGTCTCGCCGGCAGCGAGGACAAGTTCCCCAACGAGCTCTCGGGCGGCATGAAGAAGCGCGCCGCGCTCGCCCGCGCCGTGATCGCGCGCCCGCCGGTGTGCATCTTCGACGAGCCGACCGCCGGGCTCGATCCGGTGACGACCTCCAAGATCTACGATCTCTTGCGCGCCGAGCGCGACGCCACGGCAGCGACGGTCGTGGTGATCTCGTCCGACGTCGACGCGCTGCGCGCCTTCTGCCCGCGCGTCGGCATGCTCCACGAAGGCAAGCTGCGCTACGACGGCGCCGCCGCCGCGATCGCCGACAGCGACGACGCCGTGGTGCGCCAGTTCGTGCGCGGCGCGCTCGAGGGCCCGTTGTGAGCTCGCTGGTGCGCGCGATCGAGACGACCTTGGAGCCGATTGGCGCCGCCGCGCTCGCGCTCTTCGACGAAGCCGGCGGCATGGCGCTGCTCGCCTGGCGCGTGCTCGTCGGCATCCTCACCTTCAAGCTCGATTGGCGCGAGCTCGTACGCAACCTCTACAAAATGGGCGTGCAGTCGCTCCCCATCGTCGTGCTCACCGCCTTCTTCACCGGCGGCATCATGGTCATCCAATCGGGCATCTTCATCCGACGCTTCGGCGCCTATGGCCTGCTCGGCTTCGGCGCCGGCTACGCCACCTTGCGCGAGGTCGGCCCCATCCTCATCGGCCTCATGTTCTCCGGCCGCGTCGGTGCCAACAACGCCGCCGAGCTCGGCACCATGACCGTCACCGAGCAGCTCGACGGCCTGCGCGCTCTCTCCATCGAGCCTATCGGCTTTTTGATCGTGCCGCGCGTCGTCGCCATGATGATCGCGCTGTTCTGCCTGGTCGTCGTCGGCAACGCCGTCGCCATCACCGGCGGCGCGCTCTTCGGCAAGCTGCTGCTCAACGTCGAGCTCTCCTCGTTCTTCCACTCGTTCGCCGACAACCTGAAGCCGTGGGACTTCTCGATCGGCCTCGTCAAAGCCGCCGTCTTCGGCTTGTGCATCTCGATCACCAGCTGCCACTTCGGCACCAGCGTCAAAGGCGGCGCCGTCGGCGTCGGCCGCGCGGTCAACAACGCGGTGGTCGCGGCCGCCGTCGCCATCATGATCTCGGACAACCTGATCACCATGGTGCTCCGATGATCGCGCTCTCGCTCGACGTGATCACCAAAACCCTCGCCGGCGCCTATGCGTGGCTCTTTGGCGGCCGCCGCAACCGCGGCGAAGTCGTCAAGCAGCTGTACCAGATCGGCAATCGCTCGCTCCTGTTCGTCTGCGTCACCCTCGGCTTTCTCGGCATGGTGCTGGTCTTCCAGACCTGCCTGCAGGTCAACCGCATCACCGGCGATCTGTCGCAAGTCGGCGCCGAGTTCATCAAGATCCTCGTCCACGAGTTCGGCCCTTCCTTGACCGCGATGATGCTGGCCACGCGCGTCGGCGCCGGCATCGCCGCCGAAATCGGCTCGATGGTCGTCACCGAGCAGATCGACGCGCTGCGCATGAACGGCGTCGAGCCGGTCGACTACTTGATCGTCCCGCGCTTCCTCGCGTCCTTGGTGATGACCGGCGCGCTCACCACCATCGGCGTCGGCGCCGCCATCCTGATGGGCGCGTTGACCGCATATTATTCGTTTCACTTGAATCCGGTCGTCTTCCTCGATCCGTCGCACGTGCGCCTCGGCGATCTCGCCACCGGCGTCATGAAGTGCGCGGCCTACGGCGCCGCCGTCCCCATCGTCGCCGGCATCTGCGGCCTGGGCGCGCGCGGCGGCTCCGAAGGCGTCGGCACCGCCACCACGCGCGCCGTCATCAGCGCCAGCTTCGTGGTCATCCTGCTCGACTTTCTGCTCTCCGGCTTCGCGCTCTTCACGTTTCAACGAGGCGGAAATTGATTTCGTTTCGAAATCTACAAAAGAGTTTTTCCGGCAAGCCGGTTCTGCGCGGCGTCTCGCTCGAGGTCGAACGCGGCGAGGT
>DASXOU010000222.1:0-2181 GCA_036494045.1 Polyangia bacterium
ACGACGACGGGTGGCGGCGGGACGCCGGCGGCGGCGCGACGCAGGTCGGTCAGCTGATCACGCAACAGGGCCAGCTCGCGCCGGGCGCGCCGGGCCGAGACCAGCGCCACGATCGGCACGACCATCGAGACGCCGACCCACGCGCACACCAACAAGCCGACGCCGACGATCGCGGCCGCGTCCCCCATCTCCGTCGAGCTTACGCGTCGGCGAAGCCGGGCGCCAGTACCGCCGCCAGCCGTCGCGGCTCGCGCACGTGCTCGGCCTGCATCCACTCGTTCGCCGCAGTCACAAGCGCATAGCCGTCGCCGCCGCCGATGAGGTGCCCCAGGCGCCAGCGCGCCACCGTCGCGTAGAGCGCCATGCCGGCGGCGTCGAGCTCGCGCACCGCCAGCTCGCACAGCGTCGCCGCGCGCGCGCTGTCGTCGGCGAGCGCGGCGGCGCCGGCGCGCACCAGTGTGCCGAGCGGCGTCGCCCACGGCATGTGCGCGCGCTCGATGCGTCGCGCGTCGGCGAGCGCGGCCTGCAGGCGCGCGCCGTCGACGCCGCCGCCGGTGCGCGCGGCGGCCAAGAGGGTGCGCGCGCGCAGGTGCAGCGCTTCGAGGCGGATGAACTGCACCTGCAGGAGCAGTGACTTCTGCAGCGCCGGCCAGCGCGCGGCCACGCTCTCGGCCGCGCCCGCGGCGTCGCCGCGATAGAGATCGGCCTCGGCCTGCGCGAACAGCTGGTAATAGTGCTGCGCGTGAAAGCCCTGGTGCGACCAGCGCTCGACGGCCTCGCGCGCCTCGCGCTCGGCGCTCGCCGGATCGTCGGCGGCGAGCGCGATCGTGTGCGCCACGCGCGCCCGCCGGTTGGTGACGCCGTAGCGATCGCCGCGCGCCGCCGCTTCCTGCACGCGCGACGGCAACAGGCGCCCGAGCTCGCCGAGCTCGCCGAGGTAGTAGCGCGTCCACAGCGAGAACAGATCGACCGAGTCGAGCTCCCAGGCGCAGCCGCTGCAGCGTTCGCGGAAGATCGCCTCGGCCTCGACGAACCACGGGCGCGCGTCGCGCCAGCGGCCCGATAGAAAATGCGCGAAGCCGGCGGCCAAGCGCGACCAGCCGATGGCGTGCGGATGATCGATGCGCTCGGCGAGCGCGCGCCCGATCTCGAGCAGGCTGGCCGCGCGCGCCGAGGCTGGGCCGCCCGCCGTCGCCACGTAGGCCGCTTCCATGGTCAGCGCGCGCGCGATGCGATAGGGCTCGCCCGCGTTGAGCGCGAGGATCAGATTGCGCGTCTGAAACTCGGCGCCGCGGATGGTGTCGACGGTGCCGAGCGCGACCGCGATCGACCAGGTGGCGTCGATCTTGGCCAACGCGCGCGCGTCGAGATGCGCGGCGTCGCGCTCCTCGAACGACAGGCCGCGCAGGCGCAGCCGCGCGCGCGTGAGCAGCATCGACGTCAGCGCCCGCGTCGCCGACGCCGACGGCAGCTTGATGCCGAGCGCGTCGAGCACGCTCTTGATGGCGTCGAGCCCTTCGTCGATGTGGCCCGAGCGCAGATACTGATCGGCGGCGCGCAGCTGCAGCTCGGACGCTTCGCCGTCGCCGGCGCCGCGCTTGGCGTCGAGGAACGCCGCCGCCGCGTCGGAGCCGCGCCCCGCCGACGCCAGCGCCTCGGCGAGCTTGACGCGCAAAGAGCGCCCCTCGGCGCCTTCGGGCTCGCGCAGCGCCAGCGAGCGGCGATAGAGCTCGGCCGCGCGATCGAACGCGAGCGCTTGCGACGAGCGCGCCGCCGCGATCGCCGCGTAGCGCGCCGCTTTGTCGACGTCGCCCGCGCCTTCCCAATGCGCCGACGCTGCTTCCGGATCGAACTGCCCCGACCACTCGAGCGCGCGCGCCAACCGATCGTGCAGCGCGCGCCGCTCCTCGCCGTCGACGTGCGCGTCCATCGCCTCGCGCACGCGGTCGTGATAGGGCTCGATGGTGTCGCGCCGCTTCTGTCCCGAGGTGCGCACCAGGCGCCCCGCGCGCAGCGCCGCCACCTCGGCGCCGAAGCGCCGGGCCAGCTCGGCGTAGGTGGCGCCCGTATCCTCCATCGTGTCGTGCAGCAGGCCACCCATCACGAGCACGGGATCGCTCCCGCCTGTCGCCTCGGCCAGCATCGCCGCGACCCCGATCACATGATTGACGTAGGGCTCGG
>DASXOU010000223.1:0-3169 GCA_036494045.1 Polyangia bacterium
TTTGTTTTCTGGTTCTCGCGATTATCGCCGGCATCTTCGGCTTCGGCGGGGTCGCCGCGGCGTCGGCCGGCATTGCCAAGATCCTCTTCGTGATCTTCTTGGTGGCGCTGGCGATCAGCGCGATCTTCGGCTTCACACGCCGCGCAGTGTAGCGGACGTCGGCTCGGCCGCCGCCTTCGCCGCCGGTGCGAAGACGGCGCGCCGCCCGCCGACGAGAAGCCCGATCGTCACGCACAACGGCGCGCCAAAGATCGCAGCCGCGGATAGTTCGTGGCGAGCGACGAACGGCAGCGAGAGGAACGACAGCGTGGCGACGCCGTCGAGGGCGACGGAGGTGATCCACGCCCAACGCTGGCCGCGAAGAATCCCAATCGACGACCAGACGTACAGGCCCGCGATCGCAATCGTGACGCCGCCGGCGATCCATATCGTCGTTGCGTCCGAGTGGCGCTCTTGCACGGCGGCGAGCACCAGCATCGTCGCGCCGTAAAGAACGGCCATCCCCGCGCCCACGAGCTGCAGCGCCGCCGCGGCGATGATCAGCCCGCGCGCGCGCATCAGCCGACTTTGACGTTGAGCTCGCCGTTCTCGAGGTCGAGCTTCACGTCGCCGCCCGGATGGTCGGCGAACGCCTCGAACGCGGCATCCTCGAGATGCCGCGTCAGGATCGCCGCCAACCCGCGCGCGCCGGTCTCGCGGCGCAAGCTCTCGCGCACGACGTGGTCGAGCGCCTGCTCGCTCACCACGAGCTTGAACCCCTCGTCCTCGAACTCGCGCGTCAGCCGCTCGATGACGTTGGTGCGCAAGATGTCCTTGAGCGTCCCCGAGTCGAGCGCGCGGAACGGCACGATGCGCGTGAAGCGCGCCATCAGCTCGGGCAAAAATCCGTAGGCCTGGAAGTTGGCGATGTTCTCGACCTCCTCGGTCGTGAACGACACCGCGATCTGATCCTGCGCGCCGGCGCCGCCGCGCAGCTTGTTCTGCTCCTTCTTGCCCGCCTCGCGCCCGAAGCCGATGCGATCGACCGCGCCGCGACGCCGCGCCACCTGCTGAAACCCGGAGAACGCGCCCGCCGCGATGAACGCGATGTCCGCCGTCGACATGACGATGTGATCGCCATAGGTCGAATGCGTCAGCTCGAGCGGCACCACCACTTCGCCGGCCTCGAACATCTTGAGCAGCTCGCGCTGCACGCCCATGCCGGTGACGTCCTTGGTCGTGCCGGCGCCGGCGAAGATGGCGTTGTTCTGCCCGCTCGCGATCTTGTCGAACTCGTCGAGACAGATGATCCCGATCGACGCGAGCAGCGGATTGTCGTCCGCCGCGTGCAAGAGGCGCGTGATGATCGTGTTCGGATCCTGCCCGACGTAGCCGGTCTCCGAATAGGTCGTGATGTCCACGATCACCGTCGGCAGACGGAGGATGTTCTGGAACAACAGCTCGACGAGGTGCGTCTTTCCGCAGCCGGTCGGCCCAATCAACAGGAAGTTCGACTTCGGCAGCACGTGCTCGCGCTTGGCGCCGTCGAGGTAGATGCGCTTGATGCGCTTGACGTGGCGATACGCCATCAGCGACACCGCGCGCCGCGCCTCGTCCTGCCCGCGATAGCCGGCCTCTTCGAGCTTGGTGAAGATTTTCTTGGGCGGAATGACGGGAAGCTCACGCACGAACTTGATGAAGTGCTCGAGACCGGATTTCCGGTACTTCTTGAGGTTCTCCATCGGTTCCTGCTCGCGCGCCATGGACGCCTCTCTTCCCCTTCGATTGTAATCTTCCTTCCCGCCCATATCCACTTTATTGACACCCGCTCCCGTCGGGTAATGATGAAACGACGATGCGCAGCGGCGCGATAGCATTGGCAACGTTCGTCGTCGCGACAGTGGCGATGATGATCGTTCCGCTGCCGACGCCGCTCCTCGACGTCCTCATCACGTCCAACCTTGCGATCTCCGTGGCGCTCCTCCTGGTCGCGGTGTGGTCGGCACGAACCCTCGAGCTTTCTACGTTTCCAACGCTCCTATTGCTCACAACGCTCTATCGATTGGCGCTGAATGTTTCATCGGTCCGATTAATTTTGCTCCAGGCCAACGCCGGCCGCGTCATCCACGCGTTCGGCGCGTTCGTGGTGCGCGGCGACTACGTGGTCGGCTTCGCCGTCTTTTTGATCCTCACGATCGTCCAATACATCGTCATCTCGCGCGGCGCCGAGCGCGTGGCCGAGGTCGCGGCGCGCTTCACGCTCGACGCCATGCCCGGCAAGCAGCTCGCCATCGACGCCGATCTGCGCGCCGGCGCCATCGACTCCGGCGAGGCGCGCCGCCGCCGCGAAGCGCTCGGCAAGGAGGCCGCGCTGTTCGGCGCGCTCGACGGCGCCATGCGCTTCGTCAAGGGCGACGCCATCGCCGGCGTCTTGATCCTATCGATCTCGCTCGCCGGCGGCCTGGTCATCGGCGTCGTGCAGCGCGGCATGGCGCTCGGCGACGCCGCGCGCGTGTATACGCTCTTGACCATCGGCGACGGCCTGGTCTCCCAGCTTCCCGCGCTCCTCATCTCGACCGCCGCCGGCCTCGTGGTCACGCGCGTCGCCAGCGACGAAGAGGGCGGCACGCTCGGCCCCGACCTGGCGCGCCAGCTCCTGCGTCCCGGCGCGCTCTTGACCACCGCGATCCTGCTGGCGCTGCTGGCGCTCGTCCCCGGCTTGCCGCTGTGGCCGTTCCTCGTCGTCGCCGCCGCCACCGCGGCGCTGGCGTGGGCGGCGCTGCGTCGCCGCGCGCAACGTCCGCGCGTGCCCGTCGCCGACGCGCCGTCGCCGCCGCCGCCGCTCGAGGTCGCGCTCGATCCGGCGCTGCACGCGGCCGCGCCGTCGCTGGAGACGCGCCTCGCCGCGGTCACGCGCGCGCTCGCCGACGAGCTCGGCCTCATCGTGCCACCGCTCGTGCTCACCATCGACGCCAGGCTGCCGCTGCGCGGCTACGAGATCCGCCTGCGCGGCATTCCGCTCGCCGACGGCATCATCCCCGACGGCCGCATCCTCGTCGACGTCGCGCCGGGCAAGCTGCCGCCCGGCATCGAAGGACAGCCGATCGATCATCCCGCCACCGGCGCCCCCGCCTCCTGGGTCGCCGCCTCCGCGGTCGCGCGGCTGTCGGCGACCGGCCTCGGCATGCTC
>DASXOU010000224.1:0-10927 GCA_036494045.1 Polyangia bacterium
GGCGGCGTAGATGCGCTCGACGTCGTCGCGCAGGCCGAGGAGGCGCACGTGATCGCCGAGGCCGAGCGCCGCCGCCTGCGCGCGGCACGCCGAGGCGTCCGGGCCGTCGCCGGCGAGGACGACGAGCGCGTCGCGTCCGACCCGCGCCATCGCCGCCAGCAGCACGTCGATCCCTTTTTCCGGCGCCAGCCGCGACACGCACGCGACCACCTTGCGCCGCTCGGCGCGCAGCTCGCGGCGCAACGACGCGCCGTCGGCGGCGGCGAAGCGCTGAAGCTCGATCCCGTTTTCGATCACCGTCAGCTTGCCGTCGGCGACGAACTCCGCGCACTGCACGCTGTCGGCGACGAAGCGGCTGACCGCGATGCGCCGATCGACAAACCCGTTCATCGCCGCCGCGCGCGCCCGCTTGTAGCCGCGCATGACCAGGTGCGCCGCGCGCGGACGACGCGGATGATTGGGCTTGGTCGGCTGCCCGAGCGTGATGTGATCGTGCACGATCACGCGCGCACCCACCGCCTTGGCCATGGCCACCAGAGGCGAGTACGCGCGCACGAAGTGAAAGTGGACCAGCGCCGGCCGCGCCGTCTCCATCAGGCGGGAAAAGCCGATCGCCGCCGCCGCCGCCCGCCGGAAGTCGAGCACGCGCGTCTCGGCGCCCACACCGGCGAGCGCCGTCGCCATCCACGCCGGCGCCGGCCGCGAGAAGACCAGCGTCGCGCGCGCGCCGACCGATTGCAGCCGCGCCGCCAGCGCCACCAGCTCGGTCTCCAGCGAGCCGCGCTTCTTGGGCGCCAGATCGAGCACGATCCAAACTGCCGGGCTGTTTTCCGAGCGAAGGGAAACCGTTTTCCCCGCCGCGTCCGCCGTGAGCATCGAAGCCTCCCGCGGCGGATTCATAGCGAGCGCCGTGCCGCTCACCCGCTGCCGGCGTTTCCACCGCCGGCGCCGTCGACGACCTTGAGCCGCCGCGCGATCGGCCGCGCCGGAATGCCGACGACGACCTCGCCCGGCGCGACGTCGTGGATGACCACCGCGTTGGCGCCGATATGCGCGCCTTCGCCGATGACGATGGGCCCGAGCACCTTGGCGCCGGCGCCGATCTTCACGCGGTCGCCGATGTTGGGCGCGCCCGGCAAACCCGAGCGCCCGCCGATGACGACGCCCGGCGACACCAGCACGTCACGCCCGAGGCGCGCCTCGCCGTGAATGACCACGCCGATGCCGCCATAGCCGAGCTCGGTGCCCGCGCCGATCTCGGTCTCGGGCGCCAGGTGCGTGGCGAACAGGTGCTGCGCGACGCGTGTCACCACGCGCGCGACGATCGGGTGCTTGTGCGCGTGCAGTAGGTGCGCGACGCGCTGGAGCGTGAGTGCATCGAACATTCCGTGATCCTCCACGGGATGTTCTAGACACCGACCGATTTACAGGAAGATCAGAAGCTCAAAAGTTCAGATCCACAAATGTGAAGCTCTGTCCTTTTGATCTTCTGATCTTCCTGTGAAGCCTTCTGTTCACGTGAGGCCGAGGAAGGCGCGCGCCTCCGGATCGGGCGGCCGCACGATCAAGCGCGACGCCAGGCCCATGCGCGCGTAGATGACGTCGGCCACCGACGCGTAGGCCGCCTTCTCGAACGCGCGCGTCGAGGCCACGTTGGTGCGCTCGATGAGCGCCCACGCGCGATACGTGTCGCGCGCGCGCAGATGCCGCGCCAGAAAATCGAGCATCGCCGGCGCCACCTGCCGCCCGCGCTCGTCGGGGTGGACGTAGACGTCGTGGATGTAGCACTCGCCGGCGCCGGGCCGCACCTCGCGTCCGATGTCGGGCACGTAGACCGGCGTGCGCGCGCACCACAAGATGCCGGCCGGCGTGCCCGACTCGGTCGCCAGGACGACGGTGTCGCCGCGATCCCATTTCTGCCGGCAGTACGCCTCCTGCAGATCGAGCCGCGCGATGTAGCGCTCGCGCTCCGCCGGCGGCAGCGCGTCGAACGCGCGCTTGTCGAAGAGGCCGAGCGTCAGCCCGCCGGTCTCGCGCACGTTGCGCGTGAACAATTCGCCGCGATACAGATGCAGTGTCGAATAGGTGGCGACGCGCGCCACCGCGCGCTGCACGTAGTCGGGCGTGGCCGTGCGCAGCTTGTCGAACGCGCGCCACGCGCCCGACGGCGAGCGCTGCCTCTGCTTGTGCGCCGTCAGCGGGCCCACGTCGATGGCGCGCATCGCGCCGGTCAACGCGGCCACGCCGCGCGACAGCCGCCCCGCCGTCGTCGAGCTCCACGAGCGGAGGCGCGTCACTCTCGCGCGCGGCACGTGCCACGGGTTGTCGTCGTCGGCGAGCTCGAAGCGGCGCGCGCCCGCGTTCATCGCCGCTTCAATCGATCCCCAGGTCAGCTGCTCCGAGACGCCGGCCGCCTGATGCTCGGGATCGGCGCCGCGCAACAGCTGCATCGCGCGATCGCCGTCGGTGACCACGAGATCGGCGGCGATCGCCCCCTGCCCTTCGACGCCGACGATGCCGATGCGCAAGAGGCCCTCGCCGTGCAGCACCGGCACCATGTCGTGCAGAAAAGCCACCGCCTGCGGATCGGCCGCCGGCGAGGTCGCCTCGCGCGCCGCCCACTCTTTTCGCAACAAGCGCAAGAGCTCCTCGAGCCCGTGGCGCACGTCGATCTCGGCGGTCGCGTAGACCGATCCTCCCACCGATCGCTGCGGCCGCCGCGTGCGCGCGAACTCTTCCCACTCGCCGCGCGCCGGCAGCTCCACCGTGGCGCGTCCCGCCACTTCCGATCGATCGAACTTGGCGCCGGCCGCGACGAACGCGCGCTCCATCGCCTCGCCGAAGTCGCGCCGCATCGTCGGCACGTCGAGCACGTCCCAGCCGCGCGCGGCCAGCAGCGCCTCGACCAATTGCGCGCACGCGGCCACTTCGGCGCCGGGCCGGCACACGATCGATCGATTCGACGTCGACGACGTGGTCGCGCCGCCGAGATCGCCGATGACGCGCAGCTCGGCCACGCGCAAGGCGCCCGATCGCGGCGCGCGCAACGACAGCGGCCAGCCAGCGACCAAGGCGCCGTCGTCATCCTCGACGATGAAGATCCACAGCTCGTCGACGCCGTGAAACGCGCGCCACCACGCGCGCAACCAGCGATGCGACAAAAACAGCCCAGCGTCACACGCGCTCGCCAATGCATCCCACCGCGCAGCGAGCGCATCGAATGCCTCCGCCGAGTGGAGGATTGCCGAGCGCATGCTTACTTATAGCAAGTTGCCCAGTCTGCCGATACGATGCGCGTCTGTGAGCGAGCGCAGCGAGCGGTCTAGATCGACCGGATCAGCGGCCCGTGGGGCCGCGGGTCATGAGCGAAGCGAATGACATCGCCTCTCGAGGCCAGGCTCAAGCGGCTCTTTTTGCGCGTCATCGCCGCGCGCTGGGTGATCATCGCCATCTACGCCGCGCTCTTGCCGCCGAGCATCTACTACGCGCTCAAGGTCAAGCAGGACAATTCGCTCGACCGCCTGGTGGTGCAATCCGATCCGACCTACGCCGCCAACAAGCGCTTCGAAGCCGTCTTCGGCCACGGCGAATACGTCCTCATCCTCGTCGAGGCCGCCGATCCGTTCGCCGCCGACGTGCTGCAGCGCTTCGACAAGATGGAGCTCGACGTCGGCCACGTCCATCGCGTCACCGCCAACAGCGCGCTCTCGGTCTACAAGCGCGCCAAAGGCGGCTTCACCGGCACGCCCGAGGACGTCGCCCACTTCAAGCAGTTCATCACCGGCACTGATCTCTTCAAGAAGCAGGGCCTGTGGTCGCCGCACATGCTGGCGCTGCCCTTGTTCATCAACGTGCAGACCACCGAAGAGCGATCGCAAGCGATCGAAGGGATCGATCACGCGCTCGCGCCCTACGTCGATCATCCGGCGCCGTTCACCGCCGTGCGCAAGGTCGGCCAGCCCTACGTCAACACCTACCTCGACAACGACACGCGCACGAGCGGCTACAAATATTTCCCGCTCTTCATGCTCTTCGTGATCGTGCTCAACTGGCTGCTCTACCGCTCGTTCCGCGCGCTCTTCGCGTTCGTGCTGACGCTGGCGATGTGCGCCGCGCTCACCGTCGGCTTCGTCGGTGTCACCGGCGGCACCTTCACGATCGTCTCGTCGCTGGTGCCGATGACCATCCTCATCACCTGCACGGCGACGCTCGTCTATCTGCACTCGCGCTTCGTCGAGGTCCCCGACGACACCGAAGACCTCGAGGAGCATCAGGCGCTGGCGCTCAGCAACAAGTTCGTGGCCGCGACGGCGTCGATCTTCGCCACCGCCGTCGGCTTCGCCGCGCTCGCGGTCTCGGACATCCGCCCCATCCGCGAGCTCGGCCTGTGGGTCGCCGCCGGCCTCGTGCTCACCTGGATCACGGTGTTCACGCTCTTTCCGGCGCTGCAGAAGAGCCTCAACACGCCGACGGAGAAGGAGCGCAAGACCGCCGGCCAATGGTTCGTCACCTTCACGCGCTGGCTGCCGCACTGGTCCTATCGCTGGCGCTGGCTGCTCGTGCCGGGCGCGCTCGTCCTCTGCGCGGTCGGCGCCATCGCGCTCTTCGGCATTCCCGGGCTCCTCAAGCCCATGGAGCTGCAGACCAACGCGATCGAGTACATCCCGCACGACTCGGCGCTCTACAAAGACACCAAGAAGCTCGAGGAGAACATCGCCGGCCTGTCGATCACCGAGGTCTGGCTGCGCGGCAAGCCGGGGATGGTCTCGGACGCATCGACGCTCAAGGGCCTGCAGGATTTTTCCGATGGGCTCGAGAGCGACAAGACCGTCGGCACGGTGATCGGCCCGACGCAGATGCTGCGCTCGTTGCAATACGTCAGCGGCGAGGGCGACAAGCTGCCCACCGATCCCGAGAAGCTCGAGGCGCTCGGCGGCACGCTGGAGACGCTCTTACCGCAGCAGCAGATGTTGCAGGCGTTCGTCAGCAAGAACCTGGCACAGACGCATCTGTCGGTGATCACCAAGACCGTCGACTACAAAGGCTTCGAGGCGCTCGACAAGACCATCCGGCAGAAGTGGAAGCAGGCGGTCGCGCGCGATCCCGATCTCGGCAAGTTCGACATGGAGATCGTCGGCCTGGCGCCGCTGCAAGCCAAGATCTCGCAGCTCCTGGTGCCGACGCTGACGCAGAGCTTCGCGCTCACCGTCGTCATCATCTTCGTCGCCTTCTTGCTGGTGTTCCGCTCGGGGCCGGCGCGCCTGATGGCGATGATTCCGTCGCTGTTCGCCATCCTCGTCATGTTCCTGGTCATGCGCCTTCTGCACATGAACCTCAACGTGGCGACGATCCTCATCGCCTCGACGGTGCTCGGCACCTCGGAGAACGATCAGATCCATTTTTTCTATCACTTTCAGGAAGCGCGCAACGCCGGCTGCACGACCGAGCAGGCGCTGCGCCACACACTCGGCATCGCCGGGCGCGCCATCTTCTTCGCCACCATCATCAACGCCGGCGGCTTTCTCGCCTTCGCCTTCTCGACGCTGCCGCCGGTGCGCCAGTTCGGCGTCTTGTCGTGCATCGCCTTTCTGCTCTCGATGATCGCCGATTTCACGGCGCTGCCCGCGGCGCTGTGGATGGTCTTCCGCGAACGTCCCGACGACGTCAAAGACGCATGAGCTGCGTCTTTTGCGGCATCATCGAAGGCGCGACGCCGGCGTCGGTGGTGATGCGCGACGACGACGTGGTCGCGTTCCTCGACGCCAGGCCGCTGTTCAAGGGCCACGTGCTCGTGCTCCCGCGCGCGCATGTGGTCACGCTCGCCGACCTGCCGACGCCGTTAGTGCCCGCGCTCTTCGGCGTCGTGCAGCGGATGTCGCGCGCGGTCGCCGACGCCTGCGGCGCAGAAGGATCGTTCGTCGCGCTCAACAACGTCGTCTCGCAATCGGTCCCGCACCTGCACGTCCACGTCGTCCCGCGCAAAAAGGGCGACGGCCTCAAGGGCTTCTTCTGGCCCCGCACCAAGTACGCCTCCGACGACGAGCGCGCCGCCTACGCCGACAAAATCGCCGCCGCGTTCAAATGAGAGAACATTCCACAGGGAGATCAGGGAGCTCAGGGAGAAGAACCATCAATCTTCAATATGTTTCGTTTTTCTCCCTGATCTCTTGATCTCCCTGTGGAATGATCTGTTCGTGCGCGCCTCCTGCCTCGTCGTCGTCGCGATGATCGGCTGCGCGCCGCACGTTGCGCCGGGGCCGGCCGATACGTTGCACGCGTTCGCCGAGGCCGTGCGCAGCGGCCGCACCGACGACGCCTACGCGCTCATGTCGGCCGACTACAAGAAGAGCCACGACCGCGACGCCTTCGCGCACAGTCTCGGCCCCGCCGATCAGCGCGCCGCCGGCCGCCTCGCGCGCGGGCGCATCGAGCTGCGCGCCGAGATCGAGCTCGCCGACGGCGAGCGCCTCGAGCTCGTGCAAGAGCCCGACGGCTGGCGCTTCGCGCGCGATCCGCTCGATCTCTATCCGCAGCGCGCCCCCGACGAGGCGCTGCGCTCGTTCTTGCGCGCCGTCGAGCGCAAGCGCTGGGACGTGGTGCTGCGCTTCATCCCGCAGCGCTTCCGCGCCACCATCACCGCCGACAGCTTGAAGGATCGCTGGGACGGGCAAGGCGCGGGCGAGCTCAAGGCCCAGCTCGCCGCGGTCAAGGCGCACCTCGACGAGCCGATGGAGCTCACCGGCGACGAGGCGCGCCTGCCCGTCGGCGAGCGCAAGCAGGTCAAGCTCATCCGCGAAGAGGGCGTGTGGCGAGTCGAGACGCTCGAATAGCCGCAGTGCCCGACGACGAATACGTCCGCGTCGACACCGGCGGCGCCACGCTCGCCTGCCTCGTCGCCCCCGGGGCGGCGACGGACGCGCCGCTCGTCCTCTGCGCGCACGGCTTCCCCGACTGCGCGCGCTCGTTCCGTCATCAGACGTCCGCGCTCGTCGCCGCCGGCTTCCGCGTCGTGGCGCCCTACTTGCGCGGCTATTCGCCGTCGACGCCGGCGCGCGACGGCCGCTACGACGCCGCCGCGCTCGGCAGCGATCTCGTCGCCCTGGCGCGTCACTTCTCGCCGGGCGCGCCCGCGCGCCTCGTCGGCCACGACTGGGGCGCCGTCGCCAGCTACGCCGCGGTCGCGCTCGCGCCCGGCGCATTCTCGCATCTCGCGACGATTGCCGTGCCGCATCTCCGCGTCGCCGGCCGCCGCTTCCTCACGCCGGCGCAGCTGCGCCGAAGTTGGTACATGGGCCTGTTCCAGTTGCCGCGCGTCGCCGAGCGCCGCCTCGCCGCCGACGACTTCGCGCTCGTCGACCGTCTGTGGCGCGATTGGTCGCCGGGCTTCACCGCGCCCGCCAACGAAGTTGCCGCCGTCAAGGCGAGCCTGCGCGGCCGCGAGCACGAAGCGCTCGCCTACTATCGCGCGATCTTTTCGCGCGCCACGCCGTCGACGGCGCGCCTGCTTCGCCGGCGCACACGCGTGCCGTCACTCTACGTCCATGGCGTCGACGACGGCTGCATCGGCGTCGCGCTCGCCGACGGTGTCGAGCGCGCCTACGCCGGCCCGATCGCCGTGCACCGGCTCGCCGGCGGGCACTTCGTCCATCAGGAAGCCGTTGAAGAATTCAATTCCATCCTCGTCGAATTCTTGAGGACCAGCTTTTCCGCTTGAGCGCGGCCGGCGCGTGGTTATGCAAAAAGTGCGGTCTCGGGTGGTTTTTCGACACCGGCGCCGAGGCCTGCCGCCCCACTCCAGGCGGTCGCCTACAGAAGGGTCGAACGTAGGATACGAAGGAATTTCAAAGGTTCAGCCATATCGAACTTTTCTTGACTCCGTGGCGCATCGGTTGCATCTCATAAGAGTGGGCACAGCCGGTTCGTATCACCGGCGTGGAGGACGCAAATGCTCGACCCGTGGATCATAGAAGAGATCCGGCGCCGGGAAGAGGAGGAGCGCGAGCACCGCGAGCAGCCGGTGCTGGAGATCCCCCTCGACATGCCCGTCTATCCGAACCAGGGCGGCAAGCCCGTCCCGCAACCAGGTGAGGAGCGCGGCGTCGTCATCGTCGACTTCCGCGTGTAGACGGAGCTACTTCGAGATCTCGCCCCAGCGTTCGCGCAGCTCCTGCGCCGTCCAGCTCGCACCCTTCGGCGTCGTTCCGCTCGTCTCGATCATCCGATACACCGAAACCTTCGTCCCCATGACCCCGACGATCGTTCCGTTGATGTCGGCGGCGAGATCGCTGGCGAGGAAGAGCGCGACCGGCGAGATGTGATCGGGCGCCAGCATCTCCTTGGCGTTGGGGATCGCCTGCACCATCTTGAGGTCCTCGGTCATGCGCGTGAACGCCACCGGCGCGATCGCGTTGACCGTGACCTTCGCCCGCGCCATCTCCATCGAGAGCGTGCGCGTGAAGCCGTAGATGCCGGCCTTGGCCGCCGAGTAGTTGGCCTGGCCGAAGTTGCCCATGAGGCCGCTCACCGACGTGGTGTTGATGATTCGCCCGCCGCTGTTCTGCACCTTGAGCTGGCGGCAGACGGCTTGCGCGCAGTAATAGGTTCCCTTCATGTGCACGTCGAAGACGAGGTTCCAGTCGGTGTCGCTCATGTTGAGGAACGACTTGTCGCGGAGGACGCCGGCGTTGTTGACGAGGATGTCGACCTTGCCGAACTTGTTGAGCGCGCTCCACAACATGCCGTCGGCGCCTTCGCGCGTTCCGACCGAGTCGTAGTTGGCGACGGCTTCGCCACCGGCCTTCTTGATTTCGTCGACGACGCCGTCGGCCATCTCGCCGCCCTTGCCGCCGCCGTGGCGATCGCCGCCGAGATCGTTGACCACGACCTTGGCACCTTCCTTGGCGAAGAGCAGCGCGTGCTGGCGGCCGATGCCGCCGCCGGCGCCGGTGATGATCGCGACTTTTCCGTCGAGAAGACCCATGTTACGCCTCCGAATGGTTGGAATAATTCGAGCCGGCAAAACGTAGAATGACTGATCGGTCATACGCAAGCGCAATTGCGGACCGAACATCGAAACATTGGAGTTGACGCGACGCGGCGCGAGGACTAAGGTCCGCCGCGTAGCAAGCAGGTGCATCATGACGGGCGGGAGAAGGCGGCTTCACACGGCGTTTCTCGTCGTCACCGGCCTCATCGGCTGGGCGGCGATGATCTGGGCCGCGCGCGGATTGCGCGTCCCACCCGTCGGTGAATTGGAAGCGGCCGCGCTCTTTCTCGGCGTCGTCGCCGGCGCGCGCGCTCTCACCTTCCCGTTGCCGGGCGGCAGCGAGGTGTCGCTCGACACCGCGATCTTCGTCGCCGCTGCGGCCTGTCTCGGGCCGCAGCTCACCTCGATCGGCGTGGCGTGGGTGCTCGCCGTCGACGGCATGCGCCGCGCGCGGCTGCCCTACGCGCTCTATCTCGGCGGCGTCGCCGGCGCGCTGCTCGCCGGATGGTCGCACGTGTTCGGCGTCGGCGCGGGCGGCGCCGATCGCGACGTGTGGCTGGTGCCGGCGCTCGGCGGCGCATTTCTGATCTCGCACTACGGCCTGCAGGCGCTGCAGGAGTGGCTCGGCGGGTTCAAGCTGAAGCAGGCGCTCAAGCGCAACGCGCAGTCGATCATCGCCGAGGCGACGCTGTTGCCGCTGGCGTCGGCGATCGTGCTCATCTGGGAGCCGCGGCGGCCGGTGCCGTTCGCGCTTCTCGGCGGCACCTACCTCCTCGTCAACTACGGCTTCAAGCGGCTGGCGGATCTGGCGAGCGACTTGAGGCTGCGCGTCGCCGAGCTGGAGACGCTCAATCGCACCGCGCACGCGCTCGGCGCCACGCTCGAAGGGCCGGCGCTGCTCGCGGCGGTGTTGCGCGAGACGGCGCGCGCGCTGCCGCTGTGCGATCGCATCGACGCCATCGTCGAGCAGTACGGCGAGCTCATGCGCTATCGGCTCGAGCGCGGCGAGCTGACGCTGGCGCCGGCGGACGCGCACGCGCAGGAGGCGCTGGCGGTGCCGGGCGCGCAGCTCGACGACGAGGTCGGCGAGGGCGAGGTGCGCGCGCGCATGATCGTGCCGCTCGTCATGTACGGCGAGACCACCGGCGCGCTCGTCGCCGAGTCGAGCGACGACGAGGCCTTCGGACCGAACCAGCTGCGCCTGTTCGACGCCATCGGCGGGCAGGCGGCCGCCGCCGTCGAGAACGCGCGGCTGTACACGCTCGCCAACGTCGACGGGCTCACCGGGCTCTACGTGCGCCGCTACTTCGATCTGCGCGTGTCGGAGGAGATCGAGCGCGCGCGCCGCTTCGGCACCTCGTTCGCGCTGGTGATGCTCGACCTCGACGACTTCAAGCGGCTCAACGACACGCACGGCCACCTCGTCGGCGATCGCGCGCTGCGCGAGGTCGCGGCGCTGGCGCAGCGGCAGTTGCGCGGCGTCGATCTGGCGGCGCGCTACGGCGGCGAGGAGCTGGCGTTCCTCTTGCCGCGCACGTCGCTGGCCGACGCGCATGCGGTGGCCGAGCGGATTCGCGCCGCCATCAGCAAGGACGACTTCGGCGGCGTCACCATCACGGCGTCGCTCGGCGTCGCCGGCTGGACCGAGGCGGGCGTGACCGATCCCGAGCGGCTCGTCGAGCGCGCGGACGCGGCGCTCTATCGCGCCAAGGCCGCGGGCAAAAATCGCGTCGAGATCGATCTCGCCAGCTTCGAGCTGACGCCGTCTTTGGCACCGGTCACCCGGAGGTACGATTGATACGCGCTCTGTTTCTCGTAGCGGCCCTCGCCGTCGTCGGTTGTGGCGACGACACCACGTCGCCCGGTGTGTCGACGGACATGTCGCAACCGGTGCTCGACCTCGGGCGCGTCGCGCCCATGTGCGGCGTCTCGATCTGCACG
>DASXOU010000225.1:0-2309 GCA_036494045.1 Polyangia bacterium
AGAGATCGTCGGGCGCTTGCGCTGCCGGGGACCCGCCTCATAACGGTGCGCGGGTCGGGCAGGAGGCGGACGTGCGGCGACGGGCGGCGGCGATCGCGACCTTGTACGTGCTGGCGGCGCTGGCGGGCGCTTGTCGAAAAGCGCCGCCGGCCGCGGCTCCGGCGCCTTCCGTACGCGTGGTCACGCTGCGCACGCGCAACATCGAGCAAATCCGCGAATGGCTGGCCACGCTCGACGGCTCGACCAACGCCGAGATCCGCCCGCAGGTGTCGGGCTACATCGAAGAGGTCAACTATCACGAGGGCTCGACCGTCGACACGAACACGCTGCTCTTCACGCTCGACAAGCGGCCGTTCGTCGCCGCCGTCGAGAAGGCGCGCGGCGATTACGCCAATGCGCTCGCGCAGTGGAAGCGCGCCAAGGGCGACGTCGCGCGCTACACGCCGCTCGTCGCCGAGCACGCGCTCTCGTCGGAAGATCTGGAGCACGCGCGCGATGCCGAGATCGCCGGCGCCGCCAGCATGCAGGCGATGAAGGGCGCGCTCGCCATCGCCCAGCTCAACCTCGAATGGGCCGAGGTGCGCTCGCCCATCCGCGGCCTGGCCGGGATCGCGCAGACACGCGTGGGCAACCTGGTCACGCCCAACAGCGTGCTCACGGTGGTGTCGACGCTCGATCCGATCCGCTCGTCGGTGAACATCTCCGAGCGCGAGTATCTGGCGCTCGCCGAGCGGCTCAACCACGTCAACGAGCCGCGCTACGCCAACGCGCGCATCATCGAGCTCATCCTCCTCGACGGGCACGTGCATCCCTATCAGGTGCGGCGCGTGATCGTGAACCGGCAGGTCGATCCGTCGACGGGGACGCTGCTCATCCAGGCGCTCTTTCCCAACCCGGGGAACATCTTGCGGCCGGGGCTGTTCGCCAAGGTGCGCGTGCGCTCGGGCGCGCAGTCGGACGTGGTGCTCGTGCCCGAGCGCGCGGTCGCCGAGCTGCAAGGGCGCCACACCGTCGGCGTCATCGGGCCCGACGGCCGCGTGCAGATCCGCGCGGTCACGCTCGGGCGGCAGCTCGATCATTCGTACGTGGTCGAAAAGGGCCTGGCGCGCGGCGATCGCGTGATCGTCGAGGGGCTGCAGAACGTGCAGCCGGGCGCCAAGGTGACGGTGCAGGAAGAGGAGCCGCCGGCGCAGGCGTCGGCCGAGCCGCGGCCGGGAGGCTGACGTGTCCGCGTTCTTCATTCGCCGGCCGATCGTCGCCATCGTGCTGTCGATCATCCTCGTCATCACCGGCGTCGTCGCCATGGGCAGCTTGCCCATCGACAAGTTCCCGCCGATCACGCCGCCGCAGGTCGTGGTCGCGGCGAACTACGTCGGCGCCGACGCGCTCACCGTGGAGCAGTCGGTGGCGACGCCGATCGAGCAGCAGATGAACGGCGTCGATCGCATGATCTACATGCAGTCGATCAACGCCAACGACGGCACCATGAGCCTGCGCGTATCGTTCGAGGTCGGCACCAATCCCGACACCGCCAACGTGCTGGCGCAGAACCGCGTGTCGTGGGCGCAGCCGCGCTTGCCGGCGGCGGTGAACGCGTACGGCCTGACGACGAAGAAGACGTTTCCCTCGCCGCTGCTCGTATTCGCGCTGCATTCGCCGAACGGCAGCTACGACAATCGCTTCCTCTCGAACTACGCGACCATCAACTTGACCGATCCGCTGTTGCGTGTGCCTGGCGTCGGCGACGTGCGCGTGCTCGGCGGCGCCGACTACGCCATGCGCGTCTGGGTCAACCCCGAGGTGCTGGCCAACCTGGGGCTCACCGTCGCCGATCTGGGGCGCGCGATCTCGCGGCAGAGCACCGTCAATCCCGCGGGGCAGCTCGGCGCCGAGCCGGTGCCGCGCGGGCAGGAGCTGACGTACACCATTCGCGCCAAGGGGCGGCTGACGACGGCCGAGGAGTTCGGCGACGTCATCGTGCGCGCCAACCCCGACGGCTCGTACGTGCGCTTGAAAGACGTGGCGCGGCTCGAGCTCGGCACCGAGAACTACACGACCATCGGCCGCTTCAAGAAGCAAAACGCGGCCGTCATCCTCGTCTATCAGCTCCCGGGATCGAACGCGCTCGCCGTCGCCGACGCGGTCAAGCGCGTGATGACGGCGGCGCGCCCGCGCTTTCCCGCCGACATGACCTACGACATCTCGCTCGACTCGACGGCGCCGATCGTCGAAGGCATCCGCGAGATCGTCATCACGCTGTTCGAAGCGCTGGCGCTCGTCATCGTCGTGGTGTTCCTGTTCCTGCAGAG
>DASXOU010000226.1:0-4130 GCA_036494045.1 Polyangia bacterium
CGGCACCGAGGTGATTCGCGGCGCCGAGCACAACCACGGCGGCCCGAATCCGTTTCGCTGAGCAGTCGGCGCGTTGACGGCAGGCTGACCCGACGCACATTCCCTCGTAAGAGGACCGTGCGAGCGAGAATCAATTGGAAGGGCGCGAGCCTGCTTGGTGGGCTCGTCGCGCTCGTCGCCATCGACGTGTGGTGCGCCGTCGAGGTCCACCAGCGATCGCAGGAGCGGGCCCGCATCGAGCAGCTCTACAGCGACGTCAACGGCATCGAGAACGGCATGCTCTCGGTCGACGTGTGGATGGCTCATCTGCGCCGGATGGTCGCGCACCAGATCGATCACTTCTCGTTGACCGGCGAACAGCGGCAAGATGTTCGGATCGAGCTGCAAAAGATGATGGAGGCGATGCTCACGGACGTCGACCGGATGCGGCCCGAGACGGTCAAGGGCAAGATCGCCAAGGCCGCCGTCGGAATGCTGGCGCTGCATCGAGAAGTTCCGCGGCTCGCCGACAGCGTGCTCGACGAAGCGGGCAAGCCGGAGACGCGCCACCGGCTGAAGAAGCTCGTGATGGAGAAGCTCGACGAGTACGCGGCCGAGACCCGCGACACGCCGGGCGATCGCGTTCACCTCGGCCCCGTCTACGCGCGCTTCGGCGTCGACAACCGCAGCGACTTCAATCGCGTCGCGACGGCGCGCGCCGCGGCGCTCCAGCGCAGCGTGCGCGACTTCAGCTTCATGCTCGTCGCGAGCCTGCTCTTGGTGCTCGCGTCGTGGGCGCTGGTCCATCGCGCGCCCGCGCTGCGGCGGGTGCAGCGGCCGGTGTTCGTCGTCTCCGTCGTGGTCGGGCTCGTGGTGCTGTTGGCGTCGTTGAGCTCGCCGATGATCGAGATCGACGCGCGCATTCGCCAGGTCGACTTCGTGCTCGTGGGCGAGCACCTGCGCTTCGACAATCAAGTGTTGTTCTATCAGTCGAAGAGCATCTTCGAGGTCGTGCGCGTGCTCTTCGCCACGCATCAGGCCGACTCGATGCTCGTCGGCGCGCTCATTCTCGCCTTCAGCATCCTCTTGCCGATCACCAAGCTCGTCTCCACCGAGCTCGTGCTGCTCGGGGGACCGCGGCTCGAACGCAATCGCTGGCTGCAGATCTTGGCCTTCAAGACCGGCAAGTGGTCGATGGCCGACGTGCTCGTCGTGGCCATCTTCATGGCCTATGTCGGATTCAAGGCGATCCTCGACAGCCAGCTGAAGGATCTGAACGTGAGCACACCGTCGCTCACCAGCATCGCGACCAACCGGACGTCGCTGCAGCCGGCCTTCATGGTCTTCGTCGCGTTCGTGCTGTTCAGCCTGATCCTCGCGGAGATCCTCAGAAGAGTGCGCGCGCGCGACGCCCAGACCTAGAAAGACGCGCGACGAGAATTATCTGCACTATTTTGGTGTGAGCTGTAGTACAATACTGCGATGCGAAGTTTTCGCCGCGCTTGCGGCGCTCTCGTCGTGGCCCTGCTTCTGACCTCGAGCGTCGCGCGCGCGCAGCAGACGACGTTTCAGAGCGGCTCGCTCATCATCCCGATGGACGTCGATTACCAGAACGCCGGCATGCTGCGCGCGTACGGCCTCCTTTATCAGCTGCTGCTCAACGGCGTGCCGGTGAGCTGGTGCATCCTGCCCGGCAAGACGCTCTACCAGGGCACCACGCAATTCCCGTCGAGCCCGGGCAACAGCGTCGACTTCGTCGCTTCGGCGACGGACGTGAATACGCCGGCCACGATCATCACCAATCACGGATATCGCGGCGGACCGTTCGTCATCGACTCGTCGAACGCCGCGGCGGCGCTGCCGATCATCAAGACGTTCATCAAGGCGAACCCGTCGGTGGCCGTGCATCAGGCGACGGCGTCGTTCATGGCCACCATCAGCCGCCAGCTGGTCAACGCGCCCAACATCGGCATCAACGCCGACGGCAACGAGTGCATCGCGTTCGGCTATCTCAACGCCGCCGGCATTCCCGACTCCAAGGGGCAATCGTGGCCGTCGGGGATGTGCAAGCCGAACACGAGCTACCCAGGGTATCCCGACATCATGTCGCCGGCGCAGGTCGCCGGCCCGACGACGACCAGCCACTCCGACGGCGCGCTCTTCGGCCCGACGGGGCTGCCGCGCTACTGCCAGCTCATGTCGATGCACTGGGACGTCAACCGCGGCGCCGCCGACGAGGAGACGATCGCGGAGATGAAGCAGTTCTTGAGCTATCCCACGCACCTGTTCGCCGAGTGCCAGGCGGTGAACCAGATCGAGGATTCGGCGAACGGCCACTTCGCCACCACCGACAATTTGACCGGCGAGCCGCAGAAGTCGACCGCCTGCTTCGACACACCCGACAACGGCTTGTGCGCCGCCAAGAAGCCCATGTCGCTGACGTTGTTCAACTCGGATCTGCCGTTCGCGCAGTTCGACGGCGCGTTTCAGACCACCGACGGCAGCGAGGCCTCGTACGGCTGGGCGCCCGGCTCGAGCTACTTCAACAACGGCATCGTCATGATGCGCGACTCGACGGCGTCGAGCTTCGGCGTCGCCGACTTGTGGATGACCGGCACGGTCAAGAACCAGTGCACGATCAACGCGAAGCCGCACGGAATCCAGCCGCAGCAGACCTGCGCCGCGTTCGGCAAGTTCAGCTACCTCGGCGGCCACATGTACACGACCGACATGCCGATCCTGCAGCACCCGCAGTCGCAGGGCGTGCACCTGTTCCTCAACTCGCTGTTCGAAGCGGCGTGCACCACCGCCGACGGGCAACCGACGGTCTCGATCAGCAAGAGCGCGCCGGCGACGACGACGAATTCGCTGGTCACCTTCGAGATCGACTGGGGCAACGGCGGGCCCGGCATCGCCGTCGCCGCCAAGGTGACCGACGCGTTGCCGGCGGGCGCGAGCTTCGTCTCGGCGACCAACGGCGGCACTGCGTCCGCCGGCACCGTCACGTGGAGCCTCGGCGATCTCGGCGCGTCGGTGGGCGGCAGCGTCTTCGTCACCGTGCAGCTCGCCAGCTACGGCACCTACAACAACACGGCGACGATCAGCTACACCGTCGGCAACAGCGCGCGCTCGGTGGTCTCGAACCAGACCAGCACGGTCTACTCGGCGCCGCCGGACATGGCGTTCATCCCCGACATGGCGGGCGCGTTGTGCGTCGGCGTCACCTGCACGCCGTCGACGAACCCGTGCCAGACCACCGGCTGCGATCCGGCGAGCGGAATGTGCGTGACCACGAACATCGGCGACGGCGCCGGCTGCTCGACGGGCAACAAGTGCATCCTCGGTCAGACGTGCACGGGCGGCACCTGCGGCGGCGGCACCAACGTGCAGTGCTCGGTGTCGTCGAATCCGTGTCAGACCAACAGCTGCGATCCGGCGCAGGGCTGCGTCACCAACAACGTCGGCGACGGCACCAGCTGCGCGTCGGGCGACATGTGCGTCGCCGGGCTGACCTGCACGAGCGGCGTCTGCGCCGGCGGCATGTCGGTGATGTGCCCCGCGTCGCTCAATCCATGCGAGGCGAGCACCTGCGCGCCGTCGACGGGCTGCGGCTTCGTGGCGCTCGCTGACGGAACGGCGTGCCCGAGCGGCAGCGCGTGCGTCACCGGCACCACCTGCACCAGCGGCGTGTGCGGCGGCGGCAGTGGAACGGTCTGCCCGCCACCATCGGCGCCGTGCACCCTCAGCACCTGTGACACGACGAACGGCTGCGGCACCGCGTTCGCGATCGACGGCACCGATCCCAACGGCGACTGCGCCAGCGTCGGCTCGTGCATGAACGCGTGCAACGGCGCGGGCGCGTGCCAGCGCAACTGTCAGGTCGGCGGCGGAACGTGCGGGAGCGACAACTCGGTGTGCTCGACGGGCAACTGCGTCGACGGCGTCTGCTGCGACACCACCTGCAGCGGCACGTGCATGGCGTGCAACGTGAGCGGGCACGGCGGCATGTGCTCGCCGGTTCCCGACGGCACCGATCCGAGCGGCGAGTGCGGCGCCGGACAGGTGTGCGACGGATCGGGCGGCTGCCGCGCGATCATGGACATGGCGATGGGCGGCGGCGGAGCCGGCGGTGGCGGCGGCGGAGCCGGCGC